>JANOQL010000121.1:0-2697 GCA_031414835.1 Sphingomonadales bacterium
CCCATGGCCGATTCATGCCATCGCGATCTTTTTGCCCAGCATATCGCGCCGGAACCGCCCGATCAGCGCGAGGAAACCGCCAAACGCGATCAGGACGCCGCCGAGCCAGATGAAGGTCACAAACGGCTTCCACCACATGCGGAGCTGCCAGCGTCCGCTTTCGGGCTCCTGTTTGCCGAGAACGAGGTAAAGTTGCCCGTCCAGCGCCGTGTGCAGCGCCGCTTCGCTGGTTTCGGTCTGCGGATTGGGGAACATGCGCGCCTGCGGGTTCGCAATCCAGCTCGATCCATCGCCGCGCCGGACTTCGAGTTCGGCTTCGAGCGCGGTCCAGTTCGGCCCGGCCATCGGCGTCACGCTTTTGAACGTGACACTATAGGGGCCGACTTTGTGCGTTTCACCCGGCGTGGCGGCCACAAGCACTTCCTTGATGAACCCCGTTTCCGCCGCCATCCCGCCAAGCGAGACCGCAATACCGAGATGCGCGATCACCGCACCCCATGTAAAAAGCGGGGTGCGCCGGAGGTTGCGGCCCCATAACGGTGCGAGCGCGCCGATAGCGACTCCGCCTGCGAGCAGCAGACCGAGCAATGGCAATACACCGATCTCGGGTGACCAGATTGCAAGGCCCAGCCCCGTCACAGCGATCACCAGTGCAGGGATCGCAAGCCGTTGGCCCAATGCCTTGAACTGATCGCGCCGCCACCGCATCAGCGGCCCTGCCACCATGACGAGGACAAGCAGCAATGTCAGCGGGCCGGTCGTCGCGTTGAAATAGGGTGGCCCGACCGACAGTTTTTCGCCCGTGATCGCCTCGACACCCAGCGGATAGAGCGTGCCCACGAACACGATGCCGAGGATTGCCGACAGAATCAGATTGTTGGCAACCAATGCACCTTCGCGGCTGACGAAATCGAACTGGCTGCCTTCGCGCACGGTTGAAATCCGCAGTGCAAACAAGGCCATCGCGCCACCGATATAAATGGCGAGCAGCGCAAGGATGAAGCTGCCGCGCTGCGGATCGACCGCAAACGCGTGAACGCTGGTCAAAATGCCCGATCGCACCAGAAACGTCCCGATCATCGACATCGAAAACGCGATCACCGCGAGCATCACGGTCCATGCGCGCAATCCGTCGCGCGTCGCGAGCACCGTCACAGAATGAAGCAGTGCCGTCGTTGCAAGCCATGGCATCAACGAGGCGTTTTCGACCGGATCCCAGAACCACCAGCCGCCCCAGCCTAGCTCATAATAGGCCCAGTAACTTCCCGCGACGATGCCAAGCGTCAGGAATATCCATGCGCCCAGCACCCATGGCCGCATCGCGCGGGCAAAATCGCGCCCGACATCACGGGTGATCAGCGCACCGACCGCATAGCTGAACGCCACCGACATGCCGACATAACCGAAATACAGCGTCGGCGGATGGAAGGCGAGGCCGGGGTCTTGCAACAACGGGTTCAGCCCCTGCCCGTCGGCTGCTGGCAGCGGCAGTCGCTCGAACGGGTTCGACGCGAACAACAGGAACGCGAAAAAGCCGATCGCAATTGCGGCTTGCGCGGCGAGCGTGGCAATTTGCGTGTTCGGCTTGAGCGTCTTTTCGAAGAGCGCAACCAGCGCACCTGAAACGCCAAGGATCGCGACCCAGAGCAGCATCGAGCCTTCGTGATTGCCCCATGTGCCCGAAAATTTGTAAAGCAGCGGCTTGGCCGAGTGGCTGTTCATCGCAACCAGCTTCACTGACATATCCGAAATCAGGAACAGCCAGATCAACGCGACAAAGGCGAGGCTAACCAGAACCCCTTGCGCCACTGCCACCGCGCGCACACTGGTCAGCGCCGCATCATCGCCACGCGAAAGCGCCATCCATCCAAGGGCTACCTGCAACACGGCAAGTGCCGCCGCCAGCCACAGCAACGCTAGCCCGACCTCCGCGATCATGTGACCTTGCCTGTCTTGTGCCTGTCACCCGACAATTCGGGAGGTTTGTAATTCTCGTCGTGTTTGGCAAGGATGTTGGTCGCGACAAACACGCCATTCGCGTCGAGCGCGCCTTCGGCCACGACGCCCGAATTTTCCTTGAACAGGTCAGGCACGATGCCGCGGAACCGCACGGGCGTTGTCGCACCCAGATCCTCGACCATGAAGCTGATCGTCACGCCATCCTTGTCATGCTTGATCGATTTATCGACGACCATCCCGCCGAGCCGGATCGCTTCGCCCGGTGCAGGGGCGGCCTTGGCGATGTCAGCGGGGGAATAAAAATAGCTCGCCTTGTCATCGAGCGCGGTCGCGGCCAGCAATCCTGCGCCGCCGACGCTGGCAAGCGCAATCGTTGCAAGGATCAACCGCTGATTCTTCGCTTTCACAGCTCATTTGCCTTTTTTTCAGCCGCACGCATTTTTGCATAGCTCAGCCAGACCACGATCACCGTGCCCACGCCTGTAACGCCATATGCAGCAATGATAAACGGCCAGTGGTTCACCTATACGTGCCTCACCCCGCAGCCAGCCGGCGCATCCGCGCTTCGACCTTGGCTTCGGCAAGGATGCCGCGCATCCGCATCAAAACAATGGCTCCGAACAACAGCGTAAATCCCACCACCGTCAACCCCAGCGGCCACAAAAGTTCAGGCGCAATCGACGAGCCTTTGATGGTGATTGACGGCCCTTGGTGCAGTGATTTCCACCACACCACCGA
>JANOQL010000122.1:0-10724 GCA_031414835.1 Sphingomonadales bacterium
GCCGCAGAGGTTGAGGTGTATCAGCAACCACCCTTGGCGGCTTGGCGGCTTGGCGGCTTGGCGGCTTGGCGCGAGATAGTCCGCTATGGGCGCTTCGTACCGGAACCTCCAACACACCGCCACCCATGGTCCTGACGGGAAGGCTCAGTCGGGATCATTGTCCACAAAATTGACCCACGCGAGGTCTGCCTTCCACCCGGCACTCGATGCGTCATTTGCAAAGGTCTTGAGCGCGCTTTCGGTCGGCGTGCCCTTGAGCACATCGGTGCTTTCCGGCGGCAGCGCACTCGCTGAAGTCAGCAGCAACAGGCCGCGCCATCCCGTTTCATCGATGTCCAACGTCAGCTGGAACCGGTCGTCGGAAATCTTGCGCGCGACGCCTGCATTGACAAAAGTCTGTAGCTCATCGCTCGACATGATCCGTTCTTTGATCGTGCCCGCCTGCGTCAGATCATAAAGCACGAAACGGTTGGAACCGGTGCCAATATCGGCGGTCACATCGGCCGAAGCCGAAGGCGCGACTTTGCCCGGCACAGCATCCTTGCGCAATTCATACCGCGACTGGGTCGGAGTGAGCGAGACGGCACCACCACGCAGCGTCTTGAGCGTGTTGAGCAACGTACAGGCAGAATTTTCAACAGGAGCAACGCCTGCGCTATCAACAGCGTTCCCGCCCGCAACTTCGCCGACATCCTTGGCAAGGCCTGCCACATCTCCCGATGCCCCGCTCAGCACCAGCTTCCCGCCGCTTGCCTCGCTGGTCACGGTCACCCACGTGCAATCGGCACGTGTCACCACCGCCTGTGCATCCATTTGCGGATTGCCCGTCGTCGAAGGTTTGCCCATGAAGAAATACGCGCCACCAGCAAGTGCAAGCGCAGCAACAGCGCCGCCTGCGATCAGCGGAGCTTTGCTCTTGCTACCTCCAGATGCAGCAGGTGCGTAGGCCGGAGCCGACGGCGCAGCATAAGGCGCAGCGGCTGATGGTGGCGGCGGCGGAGACGCTGAAGGCGGCGGTGCCATAGGTGGAGGTGGAGGAGAAGGCGGCGGTGCGCTGCCCCCCGACTCGCCCAGAAGATCGAGCATCGTGATCGGCGAAGCGATCATCGTTCGCTGATAATTCCCGCGATCGAGAACTTCGATCACTTCATCCATCGACCGCAGCCGAACCTTGGGGTCCGCCACCAGCATTGCCTGAAGCAGGGGACGTATTTCTGCGGGAACATCGGATAAGTCAGGAGGAGTGCGCCGCTTGTCGATGGCTTCGACAATCGTCTTGCCCATATCGACAACACGGCCTCTCGCCACTGAAAGGATGACAAGGCCAAGGCTGTAGATATCGGTCCACGGACCGACTTCACGGTTGAAATCGCCCATCTGTTCGGGAGCGACAAAACCCAGCTTCCCGGCAAAGCCGTCACCGATGATCGTTGCACTGCCCGGATCAAGATCCTTGGCGATACCAAAATCGATGATCCGCGCACGTTCCAGCCGCCCGCGTTCGAGAAGGATGTTGTCTGGCGAAAGATCACGGTGGATCGCGCCGAGTTCATGGGCAGTGCGGAGACCATCTGCAAGGCGGCGGGTGAGCGCTGTAATCTCCGAAAGCGTCGGCCCATAGCCTGCGATCACATCGGTCAGGCTTTTGCCTTCGATATAGTCAGTCGCGATATAAAGCACTTTGAGGCTCGGCTCTTCGGCTAGCACGCGATACTGAACCAGCGCGGGGTGCGAAAGCTTGGTGAGCGTTTTTGCTTCTTTCAGAAACATCGCCTGAATTTTGGCATCGGCAGACAATGCCGGGAGGATGACCTTGAGCGCGACTTTCTCTTCAGTCTGGATGTTGCTCCCGACAAAGACCTCGCCCATGCCCCCTCGCGCCAAAAATCGTTCGACGCGATAAATGCCGTTCAGGACATCGCCGACCTTGATTTGAGAGACTCCGCTTCCCGTGCTCACTGCTGCAATTTCCTTCGTGATGTCGTCGTACTTACCCGACCGCTCCCGGCCGGATGATGATACCCGTCACATTGTCTCGAGCGCCCAGATCGAGAGCCATCGAGATCATCTTCTCCATGGCATCGATTTTGCCGGATTTCACCAGCAATGCGGCAATCTCATCTTCTTCGAGCACATCGTAAATTCCGTCGCTGCACAGAAAATACACATCGCCCGGTTCGATTTCTCCATGAACCACGTCAAGTTCTATTTCTGGATTGACCCCGACCGCGCGAACCAGAACATGCGACATGGGGTGACGCGCCACATCCTGAGGCTGCAGCAGCCCCCTATCGACCATCTCCTGCACTTGGGTATGGTCTTTCGTCAACCTTTGGACGTCTCCCTGCCGCAGCCGATAGGCTCTGCTGTCACCGGCCCAGATCACTGAAAAGCGATCAGCCTCGATCAAAAGCGCAACGACGGTCGATCCCATTCGAGACCCGTTCGATTGCGCTTCTGTGTGAATGGCACGGTTCGCGGCCACAATGGCGTCCGAAACTGACGCCAACCGCGATTCAAGCGTTTTGTCATCGGGAATTGCTGCCACATGTTCAACGATCATCGTGGATGCGCGATCCCCGAACTTGTGACCGCCCATACCATCGGCGACGACAAAAATGCCCGATTCATTGCGCGCCAAAAACCGGTCTTCATTCAATTCGCGCACGCAACCCTGGTGCGTTGCAATCTGAACCCAGGGCGCACCAGCCGTCTCGACCGCTCCGTTCGATGGAGACATGCCGGTCGCAAAGAGCGGTTCCGGCCCCGCGTCTGGATTGATGTCGATATCTTGGACCGCCGCAACCTCGGGCTGAGCTTTTGCTTCAGCAACCGGTGCCGATACGGTCTTTGCCGTCGCGGCAAGCGGAGCAACGACCGGCTTCGGTTTTTGCCCGACTTTCACGTCCGGACCAGCAGAGTTTCCCCGCAGCTGCAAAAACAGATATGCTGCCATCGCTAGCAGGATGAGAGTTGCAAATATATTTGCCATCAAGCCGTCTGCCACCCCCCCGGATTGGGCCACGCCAAAAAGATCGACGTCGATAATCGATCCGAACGAATACTTACCGGGATTGGGCGTCAATGCGAATAAAAAATAATCGGCCCAGTTCCACGAAAAATGAAACATGATCGGTGCCGCGACACCATTGTAGCGGATTGCCAGCATCCCCATCACAAGACTGCCCAGAAACAGGTTGAAGGCCACAATCGCAGGGCTCTGAAACAAAATGTCATGGGCGATTGCAAAGACCACAGACGTTGCGATCACTGCGCCGGCCCGGCCCCAGTACCGCGCCACCAATGGCTGCGCCCAGCCGCGAAACAACGCCTCTTCGGCCACCGCAACAAGAAGATAGGCAAGCGTCGCCACAATCAGCGGGACAACACCGGCAGGGGCCGCCGCACCCTCGACCAACACTGCGCTCCCGACCGAAAAGCTCGCGCCAACGGCAATCGCAACAAGTAAGGCGCCCAGGATCAATCCGGTCAGCGATGCGTGACGCTGCCGTGGCCCCAGGGCCAGCGGATCGATACCGGCGAGCCGCCCTGCAACCAGCGCAATGGCGAGCATCGATCCGAACGTCCCGAAGATGTTGGCAATATCGGTGAGCTCTGGCGGCCATGCCCGGTCCGTCGCACCCAACAAAGCAACTTCGATGGTATCGCCCCAATATAGCGACAGAATCGCCATACCTGCCGCTGCCAGCAGGATCATCAGCGGCCGAATGCTCAATTGGGCCATGATGCGCTCCACCTGTATCTCATGGCTATGGCTTGCTACTTGTCGGAGGGGTCATCCGATTTGCCGACAGCATCGATTTGGATGCGTCACCGACGACAAAGAACGAACCCCAACGATATGGGTGCGATGCAGCGGGATCGTTCATCAACGATAATTGTCCTTGCCGAAGCGCTGCGCCAATGCTCGACGTCTTCCCGGTCGAATAAAATGTCCGCACCAGCCGCAGCGTCGTTTCACCGTCGGGCGCGACCCAGCTTGTTGCAACGACAGCGCGTGCGTTCGCTGTCAGGAACGCCCGGACCAGGCCTTCGAGCGATCCGCCGGCTTCCTCCTGCCCTGAAGCGCGGGCAAGATCCTTGTCCTCAATGCCTGCCGCGGTGTCACACGCCGCGAGAAACACAAGATTTGCATCGAGCTTCAACCGCGCAATTTCGTCGATCGTCAACACGCCGTCAGAACCCGAAGGTGAAAGCGACGTCAGCAACGATGGCGGCGATTTCTGGCAATCGAGCCAGCTCCCCTCGACAAAGCCATGCGTGGCGAAATGGATGATGCCGTATTGCGCAAGATCGCTTCGTTCGGAGAGGCCACGATCGGTGAATTGATCGCCAGTGATGATCGGCGCTCCCGCATCGTTCAGTTCGGTTGCTGCGATCCTCAACTCGTCGCTGCTGATAGGAGCGATGGACGGTTGATAATAGCTGTTGGCCAGCGCCTGTCCGTCAACAGAACATCCGGTCGATGTGCTGAACGGGGTGATCGCGTTCAACAGATTTTCTGTTGGCAATTGATGTTCTCCGAAACCGATAAAGCGGTTCGGGGCTTTCGAAGGCGCCTGTTTTCGCGCCGCCAGAAATGACCGTGGAGAAAGCGCCGTCGCAATTTCGGCGTTGCGCGCAAGGAAGGCTACTTCTTCATAGCTGGTTCTATCCTGTCGCGTGCGGGCGACGTAAGCTTCGACATTGCGGCGGTCGATCACAAGCACGCCAATCGGAACGATCTGGAGCGGTCCTGTGGGATCGACGATAACCCGCTTTGCCGAAACGAGCCGCGATGCCGCAGGCCCGACAAGATTTTCAAAGAGAAGATTGGCACGGCCGACGCTGAAACGGGGAATGACCAGCTTGCCATCGGATTCGCGCGGCAGGATCGATTCGCGAAGCCCCTTCGCCAGCTTTGCGAGCGCGTCACTGTTTCCATTGGTCCGATACACGATGGCATCGTCTCGCGAGATGAGAATTCCGTAGCTGTTTCGCCTGAATGTGGCGAGTTTGAAATACACCTCTCCGTCGCTCAGCGCCGCTGCGATGTCCTTGACAGTGGCAGGCGTATCGTCCGTCGCCTGAAAGCGATTGTCACCCGCCAGACCATTGTCGAGTTCGGCAAGCCTTGTTTCCATCTCCCGGCGACGTCGCTCGGCAACAGCGGCATCGGCGACCGTGCCTTGCGTGATCTGATACCGAAGCGCGGTCAGATCCTTGCTGAGATCGGTCCTCTCCCGGAATTGTGCCGCCAGCGCAGGATCGCTCGAAACGACCGATTGAAGCTGAGCGATCTGACGCGCAAGCGCCGGATCATCCGAAAGCTGAACCGCGCGAAAAACCCGATCCACCATCGCCGGATCGCTGGTTCCACTGGTGCCGTTGACGACAGAATTCAGATAACGATCGATTGCCGAACGATCGATCGTCCCCCGCGTGCCTGATTCTGCAACGACATCGAGCGCTTTGGAAAACTCAGCAGCAATACTGTCGACAGAGGCCCCCCGACGGGTAAAGATATCCGCACGTTCGATCATGGCAGTCGCAAGATCGCTCGTTCCGAGCCCGGGATTGCGCGACTGCGCCTCCCGCAGAACCGTCAACGCGCGATCGAATGCGGCAGTTGCAATGTCCCAATCGCCACGGCGTGCCGCTATCCGCCCCGTCTGGCGCTCAATTCGCGCTTCGAGCCACAACGCCTGCGCGGTATCGATCCTTCCCGTCTTGACAACTTCGAACGACTGTCTGGCCGATGCAATTCTCTGGGCCGCTAGTTGATCCTGGCCAAGCGCAAGATGTGCGGTGCTCCGGGCCCAATCGATAAGAGCATCGACAAACTGCTGCTGCAGAATTTGCCGGTCATCGCCCCCAACGTTGGTGACATTTGCACGGTCTGTATTTCGGGCCACGATATTCAGATTGGCGACCGTCATAGGGTCCGATAGCGGGTTCGCCTGCGTCCCGACCTTGCGTGCCAGAATGTCCAGCTTTGCAATGGCGTCACGGAACTGCCGCCGGTTGATATCATGCAACGCCGCATAGCTTGTGATCTTGCGCTGAACGAGGGGATCGGACGACGTGCCCAGCAATTCCCCGGCGCGGGCGAAACGCGCATCGGCTGATTTGAAGAATTCGATATTGGAATCGGCAAGGCCTGCTTCCAGCTCCAGTTGGCCAAGCACGTCTGACGGCACACTCTCGTTCGTCCGGCTGATGGCATCGTTCAGCAAACGCGACGCATCGACATACAGCCCCTGCTGGTTCAGACGGATTCCCTGTCGCAGAGCCGCTTCAGGACTGAAGCCTTCAACTGCCTCGCCAACGCTCTGGTCCGAAGCCATCAGGGTCTCGGCTGAAAAGCTCGCCCTGACCTGGCCAAGATTGCTGTCGGCAAGCGCAGTAGCACCAGACGCCAGCGCCAGCGCCTGTTCGAGTGGCCCTGCCAGCGATGGCCCGGCAGACCCATAAAAAGCGCGACCGCCCTGAACAAAGTCGATCACCATCGTTGCGCTACCCAGCGATTTATCGACGCATTTGCGGGCGCGTGCCTTTCCGATCCTGGCAACGTTGACAGCTTGGGATGCGCCGCAACTGAACGTGTTTTCAATCGAAGCGACAAAGTCGGCACGGTTCTCCACAATGCGGACCGACCCGACCTTGCGGGTCGCGACGGCGCCGCGACAGCTGATCGCATAGCTGCGATCAAAAGCCTGATCGACGATTGCAGGATCCGACTTGTCGAATTGCGCAGTGCACGCCTCTCCAAGATTATTCCGTCCCACCCCGAACAGGTCAGGCAATTGCGTGGCAGCCGGGGCCGGGCTGGCCTGGAAAACACTGAGTCCCAGCACCGCGAAAACTGTAAGCCGTCTGCCTTTCCCGATGCGCATTACTGGCCACCCTCTGGCTTGGCGCAAGCGCCGCCTTCACCGGGGTCGCACGCTTCGTTGGCGGCGGGATCGACCGCAAACGCACCGAAATCGACAAACAGCGCTTCGTTGTTTCCCGATACCAGCGGATCGAACTCGAGCGGTGTCGGGATG
Source organism: Sphingomonadales bacterium (assembly GCA_031414835.1). Lineage (GTDB taxonomy): Bacteria > Pseudomonadota > Alphaproteobacteria > Sphingomonadales > Sphingomonadaceae > Aquisediminimonas. Next base: position 7,050 of record JANOQL010000122.1, read on the forward strand.
CCAGCGCTCAGGAGGAGCAATTGTCGTTCGTCGAACAGCTTGAGCGATGGCGCAGGCGATTCGGTTGTGAGGCAGCCTTTGTCTGGGGAACCGAGGACACATCCGTTGAGTCGCGACTGGTTCTGATTGATGCGCTGCGGCGATCCTCCAGGCTCTGCAAACTGGATCACCATTTCGGATTGCAGACCCGCCGATCGTCCCATCAGATTGTTGATCGTGCCGAAGAATGCGAACGCGTTGTCGCTGGGGAATCCACCGGTGCTGAAAAGCGAAAGCCGCGTTCCCGTCCCTGTGCCATCGCCCAGCGTAATTCCCGCATTGACGCCGCGGAGTGCCGTGTTCTGAAAGAGCGCAAAATCCCGGTAGCGGACGGTAAGTCGATCTGCGCGCAAGAACAGCTGAGATGCCTCGCTTGGACCGAATGTCCCCATCGAATCGAACAGCAACGAGTTCGGGTTGGCGACAAAATCCACCGCGATCTGCGTCGGGCTGAGGCCGATCACCGCCGCTCGCAGCGCCTCATCGCCAAACAGAACGCGTTGTGCCCGCAATTCGACATTCGCTGCGGGCGCGAGGATGCGCCCACCCCCTGAGCCTGTCAGAACGGCGACGATGCGCCCAGACAGCCCGCCGCTCGCCACAGATGGCGCTGCGGCTTCTGGAATGCCAAAGGCTCCGCCACTTCCCCCGATCTGGATCGTGCGTGCTGTCGTCCCGCCATTCAGCAAGCCATTCAGGAAAATAGTCGGATTTGGTCCGCTGATCGGGTTTGGCGAAATTGCCAGGAGTTCGAAACGGTTTCGACCGGAATTTTCGGTCAGCGTGATGCCTTCGGTCCCGATTGTAATGTCCTGAATGTCCGCTGCTTGCTGCGCGGTTTCGATGACGACCCGGTTTGCGTTCAATCTGGCCAATTCGGCATTGTCGATCACGAACTGGTTTGCCGTCCCGCCAGTGCCAAGCACCGTGGCATTCACTCGCGTCGCGCCGGTATCGACACGGTTGACCAGTCGTATCTCGGATGCTGCTCCGTTGGCAGTGACTGCGCCGTTGAGGGCAATCTGGTTCGACTGGATAAAGACATTGCCCGCTTGCGATGTCGTCACGCCGAGGGCCGCGCTGTTCGCCGCATTGACTGTCACACCCTGGCCCGCAACCAAACTGCCGGTCACGATCACGTCGCCTGCATTTCCCGCAAGCGTTGGGGAAAGCGCCGTGCCCGGAACGCCAAGCCCTGCGGTGTTGGTGATTGTCGCGGTCGTGGCCGCCATTACCGAACCGACCCTGATGTCTCCATCCCGAACGATATCGCTACCCGGGTTGTTCGCCAGTGCCAAAAGAAGAACCGAACCTGATGCGGCGTTGGCCGTCCCAATGTCGATGGCACCGTTGCCCAGCGTTGCGCTGCCAGCCCGAATGTCAACATTTCGCCCTGCCGAGACCGCCATGGCCTGAACCACGGCGCCGCTCGTCACAACGATGTCTTGTCCCGCGCCTTCGGCAATCAGATTGGCGCGTCCAAATCCGGCTTCGGTACCTCCCGACGCCGCACCAGCAATTCCGGTAACCGATCCATTTGCCGCGATGGCAATGCTACCACCCGTGGACGCAATTCTGCGGGACGCATCATCGCCTGCGAGCCGCGCGTTGCCAATGCTGGTGATCGTGATGTTTCCATTGGCGGCCAAACCTTGACCGACGACGATATTTCCCGAAGACCCGCCGGTCATCGCATTGGTCAACACCGCTGTCGTTCCGGCCCGTGCCGAACCAATCACAATGTCACCATCTTCGGCAGCACCCGCCGCAGGCGCAGCAGCGCGCGCCGATATTGCAAGCGATCCGGTGTTCGCCGTAACAGATAGGGCGTCGATGGCGCCGTTTTGCGCTGTGCCGTTCCGCAACGTCGCGTTGCCAGCCGTCATCGCGACATTGCGGCCCGCGCTGACGGTGCCGACCTGTATCAGGTTCCCACTCGTGATGGCGATATCCTGCCCCGTGCCGTTGGCGACGAAATCGGCCCTGCCATGCGCCGGATCGGAATTTGATGACGCACCTGCCCCAATCCCTGTCGTTTGCGCAATCGAGGTCACGACAATTCCGCCAGCGTTCGACTCAATCCGTCCCAGCCGATTGCTCGTGGCCGAAACAATCCCGATATTGCCGCCCGAGACAAGGCTGCCGCGAACGCGCAACTCATCGCGATCGATCTGCGGTGCGAGCAGCCCATTGGCGTCGCCATCATTTTTGACCAGCGTCGTGGTCGATTTGGCCACAGCCGTCCCAAGATAAAGCCCGCCATTTGCCGCCGTCATCTGTATCGCGCCGGTAGGCGAACTCGATCCCGCGCCTGCAACGACCATCTGTGCCGCGATCGCACCCGCTGAAACGGTCACGTCACGCGTTGCGCTCAGCCTTCCGAGTTGCGCGCCCTTGTTCGGGTTCGATACTGTAACCGCGATGGATCGGGCGGCACCTGTTGCCTCTATGTTGGCCGAGCCGAACTGATCGGTGAACAGATCGCGACTGGCCGTGGCGTCGGTCAGTCCGATACCTACGGAAGTACCGCTTTGCGTCGTCAGCGACGCACCAGCACCGGCTCTGCCAGAATCGAGCGACAGCGCGTCCCCGCTCGCGGTCAGTGACAAACCGGCCCCGGCAACCGCAGAGCCAATCGAAATGGTGGTCGATCCGACAGACAGCGAGCCGCCCGATTCCCCGGATGTCAGAGCGGTCCGTCCCCCGGCAACAACCGATATATTCCCACCAAGCGCCGAAAGGATCGCGCCATCGCCCGCAGCAACATCGAGATTGGCGAGCCCTGTCACCGAACCCTGCCCTGCCGAAATGCTTGCATCCCCACCGGTATTGGCAATCGAACCGATGCGGATATCGCCCGTAGCTGCGCTGATCGACGTAGTGCCGCCATCGGTCAGCATTCCAACGCGCAACCCTGTCCCTGGGCCGAACGCGGCGGCCATCGCCAGACCCGTCAGATCCCGCGCAACGGTCGTCGCTATCGAGCCTCCAACCGAACGGATCGTGTTCAGCCGCGCATCACGCGAGGATGTGATTGTCGCATTGCCTCCCGACTGGAGAAGTGTCGTGACCTGAACATCGCTCGTCGCACCAGTCGTCGTCAGGCTGGCGGTTGTGGCAGCCATGCCAGTGCCAAGCGTCAGACTGTTGCCGTTGGCGGCAAGATCGATCTGCCCGCCCTGCGCGATCGCCGTGCCAAGATCGATGGAACCGGGATTGGCGGCGGTGCCTGCAACGGCGCTGATGTCGCTGTTCGCGGTCAGAAGCGGCGATGTGATTGCCTGGCCAGCGCCTGTCGAGAGAAGCGCGATGTCACCACCAGTGCGCGTTTCGGGGCTGGTGAGTGCGACCACCGCGCCGGAAAGATCGACCCGCCTATCATCGACGCCGAGGCCTGTTGCGGCCCCCGAGGTCAGAATCGCAATTCCACCTGCAGAAGCGATGTCCAGATCATCGCCCGCATTGACGGTGCCGACGACGGTATCGCCACCGCTGGCAATAACGATGTCTTCACCAGCGATGATTGTTGTTGCCGAAAAACTCCCCGCCGATTGCGCGGCAAAGCTGTCGCGTGCGCTGATCGTTACGGTATCGACATTGCCACCGCTCTTGACGAGGATATTGCTTCGTGCGGCC
>JANOQL010000123.1:0-2468 GCA_031414835.1 Sphingomonadales bacterium
GGTGCGGGTGTCGCTCATCAGGGACGGGCAGGTGGCGCAACGTCTTGCGTTTCTGGTCGTCACCACGCTCGAGCGCATGTTGCTGGGCAGCCAGGCGCAGTCGGCGACAGGTGGCATGAAACTGATGGCGGTCGACCAATCGGCATGGGCATTGATCCGCGCCATTGTCGCGAGCCTGAGGGGGCGGCTCGACGGGCAGCAGATCGACGGCGTCTATGTCGAACAGGGCGATATGATCCGCATCGAAAGCGACCGATCGAGCGTGATTCTCGATGGCGAAGAATTCCATGCCCGGACTGGCCATCCGATCGTGCTGCGCGCCACTGCGCCGGTGCCTTTCCTCCGCCTCGCAGCGTGACGACGCTCGAAGCGCTGGTATCGGCAGAGCTTGCCGAGCCAGTCGATCCACGCGTATCGGCGATGGCCGGAGCGATTGCGGCTGCGCACGGTGCGGCATCGCGCGCGGTGCTATTCTACGGATCGTGCCTGCGTGAACGCCAGCTCGATGGGCTTATGCTCGATTTCTACCTGATCGTTTCGGATTATCGCGCGGCATATGACAAACGATGGCTGGCAACGGCCAACCGACTGATCCCCCCCAACGTGTTTCCCTTTGCGCATGACGGGCTGGCGGCCAAATATGCGGTGCTGAGCGAAACCGATTTCGCGCATTTGACAAGCACCGAAGCCGATAATGTCTCGGTCTGGGCGCGGTTTGCGCAGCCGACGCGGCTGGTGTGGGCGGCAGACGATGGCGCGCGCGAGATGGCCGTGACGGCGATTTCGGAAGCGCCAATCACGCTATTCCAGCTTACCCTGCCAATTCTTGCGCCAGATGCAGGTCACAGCGTTCTCGATATTTGGCAACAGGGTTTCAACCGCACCTATGCATCCGAGATTCGGGCAGAACGGTCGGGCAAGTCGACATCAATCGTAGATGCGGACAGCGCACGATACTTCGCGGTGGGGGAGGCGACTTTGCAAGCGATCGCCCTCCGCATGGGGGTGGGGCCAAACGGGGAGGTTGGCAATTTCGACCATCCCGATCGCATAGAGCGCCGCTGGGCGCGGCTTCAGCGGCGCGGCAAGTGGCTGTCAGTGTTGCGGCTCGCCAAGGCGAGCTTCACCTTTGCTGGCGGGATCGATTATCTCGCATGGAAGATCGGTCGCCATTCGGGCATGCCGGTTGCCATCAAGCCATGGCAGCGCCGCTGGCCGCTGCTGGGGGCGGTTGTGCTGGTGCCGAAACTGCTGGCGAAAGGCGCGATCCGCTAGACCGTGCGCTTCTTGGCATCGAGTTCGGCGATGGCTTCACGATATTCGTCTTCCATTCGCCCGACCATCGTTGCGATGTCTTCGACGGCATCGATGGCGCCGATGCCCTGGCCCGATCCCCAGATATCCTTCCACGCCTTGGCTTCGGTATTGCCGCCCGAACCGAAGTTCATCGTCTTCAAATCGCCCTCAGGCAGATTGTCAGGGTCCATTCCATTGGCCTCGATCGATCCGCGCAGATAATTGCCGTGAACGCCTGTGAACAGGTTCGAATAGACAATGTCCTTGGCGCGGCCCTCGACGATCCCGGTCTTATACCCTTCGCCAGCGCGCGCTTCGGTCGCGGCGATGAACGCAGAGCCAATATAGGCGAAATCGGCCCCCATCGCCTGTGCCGCAAGGATCGACCGCCCGCAGGCAATCGCGCCCGAAAGTGCAACCGGGCCATCGAACCATTCGCGGATTTCAGCCATCAATGCGAAGGGAGACAGCGTGCCGGCATGGCCGCCCGCGCCTGCCGCAACGGGGATCAGGCCATCAGCGCCCTTTTCGATCGCCTTGCGCGCAAACCGGTCATCGATCACATCGTGCAGCGTGATCCCGCCCCAGCTGTGCACTGCGTCGTTGAGTTCGACGCGCGCGCCCAATGACGTGATCGTCACCGGAACCTGCCATTTGGCGCAGGTCGCAATATCGGCATCCAATCGGTCGTTCGATTTGTGGACGATCTGGTTGACGGCATAGGGCGCCGCCGGGCGGTCGGGATGCGCGCGGTTGTGCGCGGCAAGTTCCTCGGTGATCTGGTGCAGCCATTCGTCGAGCTGCGCCTGTGGCCGCGCATTCAACGCCGGAAACGACCCGACAATCCCCGCCTTGCATTGCGCAATCACAAGCTCCGGCCCGGAAATGATAAACAGCGGCGATCCGATGACGGGCAGGCGCAGGCGATCGAAGAGGGGGGATGGCAATGTCATGCCGCTCGCTTTACGCGAACGGAAACCTGTGTCCAGCCTGTCGATTTTGGGATGAGGCGGGGATCGCATCCATCGAAGCGACGGCGGGCGGCAGCGCTGCTGGCACCCGTTTCGGGCATCGTTCGGACCCGATCTGAAGTTGGAAGTTGACGACACGTCAGCGCCGGAGGCACCATTTCAGAGCAGGTGATGCCGAGCAGAGCGTGCCCCGAATCGGGG
>JANOQL010000124.1:0-2074 GCA_031414835.1 Sphingomonadales bacterium
AGAGTGCTGCCGGTATCGTCAGCGCACGCCGTCACCCCAGTGACACCATGGCCCGACACCAACGACCCTTTCGACCGCATTCTTCTCTCGATTTGCCAAGTTGAGCGGCTGCAACTCGTCACAACCGACGCCAAACTTCGCGAACATCCGCTGGCGTGGCGACCTTGACCGGCAATGCCACCGCCGCCACAAGCACTGCCATGACTGAAGACGTTTCCACACTCTCGTTCGAAGATGCGCTGAAGCGGCTCGAAACGATCGTTGCGCAACTCGAATCGGGCGATGTCCCGCTCGATGGCGCGATCACGCTTTACACCGAAGGCGATAAGCTCCGTGCGCAATGCGAAGCGCGTTTGAAGGATGCGCAGATGCGGATCGAGGCGATCAGCCTTGGGGCCGATGGCGCCCCTGTCGGCACGCGCCCGTTCGACGGAAGCTGATTGCGATTATGAGCGCAGCTTCCGAACTCGAAATGGCGCTCGCGCAAATCGCGCGCGATATGGATCATCAGTTCGACATGCTGTTGCCGGTGCCTGCCGACCCGCGCGCGCGGCTGTTCGAAGCGATGCGCTATGCCGCGATCGGCGGGGGCAAGCGGATGCGACCGTTGCTCGTTGTTGCGTCGTGCCGCCTGTTCAACGTCGATGAAGCTGCCGCGTTGCGCGTCGCGACTGCAATCGAAAGCATCCATGTCTACAGCCTGGTGCATGACGATCTGCCCGCGATGGACGATGACGACCTTCGCCATGGCAAGCCGACGCTCCACAAGGCGTTCGATGAGGCAACCGCGATCCTTGCCGGCGATTCATTGCACGCGCTGGCGTTCGACATTCTCGCCGATGAAGCCACCCACGCCGATCCGTTCGTCAGGTCCGAACTGATGCTCGAACTCGCGCGTGCCAGCGGCCCCGACGGCATGGCAGGCGGGCAGATGATGGATCTGGAAGCCGATGGCCAGACCTTCGATCTGCAAACCGTCACTCGGCTCCAGCAATTGAAAACCGGCGCGCTGATCGGGTTTTGTCTGGAAGCAGGCGCGATCATGGGGCGGCTGCCGCATGAAGGCCGCGCCTCGCTGCGCGGCTTTGCCCGCGATGTGGGCCTCGCGTTCCAGATTGCCGACGATCTTTTGGATGCCGAAGGCGATGCCGAACTTGCGGGCAAGGCGCTGCGCAAGGATGACGCGCAGGGCAAGGCGACCTTCCTCTCGCTGCTCGGGCCAGACCGTGCGCGGTTGCAGGCGCAGGCGCTTGTCGATCAGGCAATCGCGCATCTCGGCAGCTTTGGCGCTGAAGCGGATTTGCTGCGTGCGATTGCAAGATTTACGATTGAAAGGACGCATTGATGGCAGGGCCAATCGAACGCGTGGGTGTCTACCCCGGAACCTTCGATCCGATCACGCTGGGGCATATGGACGTGATCCGGCGCGGCGCGCGGCTCGTTGACCGGCTGATCATCGGCGTCACGACCAACATCGCCAAATCGCCGATGTTCAGCGACGATGAACGGATCGCGATGGTCAAGCGCGAGGTCGCGTCGATTGGCGATGCCAGCATCACGGTCGTCGGGTTCAATTCGCTACTGATGGATTTTGCCGAAGGCCAAGGCGCCGCCACCGTCATCCGTGGCATCCGCGGTGTGACCGATTTCGAATATGAGTATCAGCTGACAGGCATGAACCGCCAATTGAACGCGAAGATAGAAACGATCTTCCTGATGGCCGATGTCGCGCTCCAGCCCATCGCATCGAAACTGGTCAAGGAAATCGCGATCTACGGGGGCGATATCGCCAAATTTGTGACGCCCGCTGTGAAGGCTGATGTCGTGGCGCGGGTGGCTGAAACCGGCCGCAAGGATGGCTAGAGCGAGATGACGTTAGATTGATTCACCGCGACGGAGCGGATTTTGCTGCAGGGATAGGAGTGAGGAGGCGAGCGGGGCTTGTCCCCCGCGACCGACGACCGACGACGGCCTGCAGCAAAAGGCGCCCGCCCTTCGGGTTGTCCTCAGCCACCCGGTGGCGGCGTCGCGGCACTCGCACGGGCAACCAGCCCGCGCTTCGCACCGCTCCTAG
>JANOQL010000125.1:0-5628 GCA_031414835.1 Sphingomonadales bacterium
GCAGCTTTAGCCGCTTTTGCTGAGCTGGGAGACTTTCCGAGATGATCCGACCGCTCCTAATGGCCAAACTGATTGCCCGCACAGCACTTACCCCCCCACCATGCTGCGCATGGTCCCCCTCCCCGGTTCCGGGAGGTATTGAGCCGTGGTGAGTGACAGCAACCCAATACCTCCCCATTCTGGGGAGGGGGACCGCGCGAAGCGTGGTGGTGGGGTGTTTGCCACCACACGCGCTGTCATCAAGCAGGCACGGAATGAACGGCGGAGCGGGAATTTGCCCGAGGTTGTGCTGTGGCGCGCTTTGCAGCTTCGTCCGGGCGGGTTTCGGTTTCGGCGACAGCATCCTGTCGGGCCTTACATTCTCGACTTTGCGTGTTTGCGGCCAAGGGTGGCCATCGAGATCGATGGCATTGCGCATGAGTTGGGCGATCGGCCTGAACGCGATGTGCGGCGTGATGCCTGGCTTGTGCAACAAGGTTTTCGGGTGTTGCGTATTCCGGCTCGCGAGGTGCTTTTGGACTTGGACAGCGCGATCAATGCTGTGATTGCGGCGTGTGCGGAGGCATTACCCCACCACCCCCCTTCGGGCGGTCCCCCTCCCCATGATGGGGAGGTATTTTAAGGTCGATGCCAATGATCACCTCCCTCCTCATCGCCAATCGTGGCGAAATCGCTTGCCGGATCATCCGCACCGCGCGGGCGATGGGCATTCGTACCGTTGCGGTTTATTCGGATGCCGATGCCAAGGCGCTGCATGTGCGCTCAGCGGACGAGGCCGTGCACATTGGACCAAGCCCGGCGCGGGCGAGCTATCTGGTGGGCGACAAGATCATCGCCGCCGCGCTCGCCACCGGGGCGGAGGCGATTCATCCGGGCTATGGCTTTCTGTCGGAAAATGCCGAGTTCGCGCAGGCCGTTATTGATGCGGGGCTGATCTGGGTCGGCCCGCGCCCTGCCAGTATCACCGCGATGGGGCTGAAGGATGCCGCGAAACAGATGATGCTGGACGCGGGCGTGCCCGTGACCCCCGGCTATATGGGCGAGAACCAGGATGCGGCGTTCCTTGGCCAACAAGCCGCCGAGATCGGCTATCCCGTCCTCATCAAGGCGGTCGCGGGCGGCGGCGGGAAGGGGATGCGCAAGGTCGAGGACGCCGCCGACTTCGCCGACGCGCTCGCGTCGTGCCAGCGAGAGGCCACCGCATCGTTCGGCAACGCGCATGTCCTGATCGAAAAATATATCCAGCGCCCGCGCCATATCGAGGTGCAGGTGTTCGGCGACACCCATGGCAACATCGTCCACCTGTTCGAGCGCGATTGCTCGCTCCAGCGCCGCCACCAGAAAGTGATCGAGGAAGCCCCAGCACCGGGCATGGACGAAGCCACCCGCGAACAGCTCTGCGCGGTTGCGGTCAAGGCGGCGAAGGCCGTCGATTATGTCGGCGCAGGCACGATCGAGTTCATCGCCGACGCCAGCGAAGGCCTGCGCGCGGATCGCATCTGGTTCATGGAAATGAACACGCGGCTACAGGTCGAACATCCGGTGACCGAAGAGATAACCGGCGTCGATCTGGTCGAATGGCAACTCCGCGTCGCGAGCGGGGAGGCGTTGCCCAAGCGGCAGGACGAGCTCAGCATCAACGGCTGGGCGATGGAGGCGCGGCTCTATGCCGAGGACGTGGCCGCTGGCTTCCTTCCGTCAACCGGGATGCTCGAGCAATGCCACCTGCCGGATGACGAGGACGACGTCCGAGTCGAGACCGGTTTCGAACAAGGATCGGTCATTTCGCCATTTTACGATCCGATGATCGCCAAACTGGTGACTCACGGTGCAACCCGCGACGAGGCGATTCTACGTCTGGGCAAGGCAATCGAAGGCGTGGCTGTTTGGCCGGTCAAATCGAACGCTGGATTTCTGTTTGATCTCGTCACGCATGATTCGTTCGGACGGGGCGATGTCACAACCTCGTTCATCGTCGATCATCAAGCCGATCTGGAACCGATGGCAGAGCCCAATGCGGAGATGCTAGGCCAGGCGGCGCGCGAACTTGTTCATCAGTATGAAGACAAAGAACGGCGCGCACTTACAGGGTTCCGGCTCAACGGTATGACACGCCAAACGGTGCGAATGCGAACCGGCAATCACCGCTACGAAGTCGCGGCAGCCGAAGAGTTTGGGGGCAACACCTATTCGTCGCGCGCTGGCCCCGACACCGCGCTGGTCAGCTATCGCGCGAATACGTTTGCGCTCACGCTCGACCGCGAGAGCGGAGGCCACGGCCACCACGCCCATGACGGAGACATCCTCTCCCCCATGCCGGGGCGGATCATCGCGGTCGAGGTCGCGGCGGGGGATGCGGTGGTGAAGGGCCAGAAACTCCTCACATTGGAAGCGATGAAGATGGAGCATAGCCTCACCGCGCCGTTCGACGGGGTGGTGGCGGAGCTCAATGCGGTTGCGGGCGGGCAGGTGCAGGTCGAGGCGCTGCTGGTGCGGATTGAGGCGGTGTTAACTGCGACCAATTCAGTGCTCTGAAATCCCGTCTAGGCTGAGCTTGTCGAAGCCCTGTCCTGCCTTCCTTGGTGCATAGAAGGCAGCCCTTCGACAAGCTCAGGGTAGACGGAATTTGTCGGCATCAAGCCACATGTGTGAGGGGTTCGTGTGCGGACACCTACCCCTCCACCACGCTTCGCGCGGCCCCTCCCCATTATGGAGAGGTATTATTTAGTTCATGCCGGCCAGTTTCGCGATGATCGCGTAATGCGCATCAGATACGGGCACGACCGACAGCCGCGATTGGCGGATCAGGCCGAAATCCGCCAGCTCGGGCAGCGCCTTCATTTCGGCGAGCGTCACTGCCCTCTTCACGGCCTTCACCGCCTGCACATCGACCATCACGAAACGCCCTGCCGGATCGCCCGGATCAGGATAGGCGGTGCGCACCACCTCGACGACGCCGACAATCTCCTTGCCCTCGTTCGAATGGTAGAAGAACGCGTGATCGCCCACGACCATCGCTTTTAGGTGGATCGCGGCGAGATGGTTACGGATGCCGTCCCAATGGGTGCGCTTGTCCGCGACCATCATGTCCCAGCTATATTTATGCGGTTCGGATTTGAGCAGCCACCACACCATCTTTACGCCCCCTGCACCTCATGCCGAGCGGCAAAGAAGCGCCCGCCCTCGGTCATGAACACTGTCGCCAGCGCGGCAAAGCCTGCCAGCGTGAAGCCGATATAGAGCGGTGCTGTCGTCCCGTCGAACGCCTGCCCGATCAGCGAGCCCATGATGACGCCTGCCAGATTGCCGATCGTCCCTTGGATCGAGCTCGCCATGCCTGCGACGCGGCCCATATTCTCCATCGCCATCGCGCTGAAATTGCCGACGGTGAACGAAAATCCGATCATCATCATCGTCTGGAGCGCGATGAAGCTCCACATGTTTTCGTGGCCCGATAGCGCCACGATCGCATGGATCACCGCGATGCCGGTGAACCACATCAGCCCGATGTGCCCAATCCGCCGCATCCCGAACCGCTGGACGATGCCGGCATTGATCAGCGATGCAGCCGCCATTCCGCTCGCCATGATCGCAAAGCCTGTGGGGAGGAAATCGGACCGTTTGAACCCGATCTCGAAAATCTGCTGCACCGAGAGGAGGAAGCCATAGAGCGCGCATGACATCATCGCCATCGCGATGCTGTATCCCATCGACATCCGGTCGGTCAGCACCACGCGGGCGCTGGCCCTGATGTTGGTCAGGTTGATGGGGGTGACGTTGCCCGAATCGAGCGTTTCGGGGAGCCGCAGCGCGACCCAGCACCACACCGAAAAGCCGATCAGCCCGAGCACGCCGAAAATCCAGCGCCACGGGCCGAACTCAAGGACGATCTGACCCAATGCCGGAGCGAGGATCGGTGCGGCCATGAAGATCGTGCTCGCCAGGCTCATCACCTGCGCCATGTCGCGGCCGGAAAAACGGTCGCGCACGACCGAGCGCACCACCGTTTGCCCGCAGGCAGCCGCCATGCCCTGAATGAAGCGCGCGATCAGCAATTGGGTGAAATCCTGCGACAATGCCGCAGCGACGTTGGCAATCGCGAACACCAGCAGCCCGATCATCATCGGCATCCGCCTGCCGTAGCGATCCGAAATCGTGCCGATCATCAGCAAAGTGACGCCGAACCCGGCGAGGAAGGCACTGATCACGATGGGGCGATCATTGGGATTGCTGACGCCTAAATCATTGCCGATCGCTGGCAGCGCGGGCAGCATCGAATCGATCCCGAACGCCACCAGCATCATCACACTCGCGATCATGAGGACAAATTCGGTCTTGCCCGGCATGGCGGGGGATAGCTTTGCGGCGGTTGGCATGGCGCGGCCATACCGCAGTTGCGAACGAATGGAAGCGCGGATCATCCCCAGTTCAGCGAGCGTTCAACAGTTTTCGGGCGTTTGTGGGTTTTCGCAGTTGCAACATGGGTATGACTGCCCATGTGCACGGTTCCGTTTTTTGAAGAAGGATCTGGCTTGTCATGGTGCGTATGTTTCTGGCTCCCTCAGCACTGGCGCTGGTCTTTGCAACGCCGGTGTTGGCCCAGACGCCTACTGACACTGCCGAAACGGTGATCGAGGACGCGGACGAGATCATCGTCACGGCGCAAAGCACAGCAGGTTCGGTCGATACCGATGTGCCACCCGATCTGGTGCTGACCGAGGATGATATTGCGACCTATGGCGCGTCGAGCATCACCGATCTGGTCGCGGCGCTTTCGACGCAGACGCGCAGCGGGCGGGGCCGCGATGGTGGCGGGCCTGTCGTGCTGGTCAATGGCCGCCGCGTATCGGGCTTTTCGGAAATTCGCGACTTGCCACCCGAAGCGATCCTGAAGGTCGAGACGTTCCCCGAGGAGGTTGCGCTCAAATACGGATTTTCGCCCGATCAACGCGTCATCAATTTCATCCTCAAGGATAATTTCCGCGCGGTAACAGGTGAAATCGAAGCAGGCGGCCCAACGCGTGGCGGGCGGCTGACCAATGAGCTTCAGGCGACCTATGTCCAGATCACCGAGAGCGGCCGGATCAACCTGAGCGCAGAATATGAACGCGCCAGTGCGATCACCGAGGCCGAGCGCAACATCGTTCAGCCGGTGGCAGGTCTGGCCGAGGCGCGGACGCTTTCACCCGAAACCGAAACGATCAACCTCAATGCCATCGTCAACCGCGCGGTGTCGGATGCGGTAAACGGCACGCTCAATCTGACCTATGACCGCACCGATCAGGCGGGGCTGTTCGGCCTATCGACTGGCACAGAGCCGCTCCGGCGCGACCGGCAGGTCGAAGCTGCCAATATGGGTGTGACGTTCGATGGCCAGCTCAGCCGGACATGGCGCTGGACTGCGACAGGAACGCTGGGGCAGGAACGCGTCCTCACCCTGACCGACCAGATCGCAGGCCGCAGCGCGACGCGTGACCGCGGCCTTTCAAAGCTGACGACAGGCAATGCCAATCTGCTGCTGACAGGCCAACTGGCTGAACTCCCCGCAGGGCCAATTTCGGCGTCGTTCCGGGCGGGCTATGAACGCCGCAGTTTCCGCAGTTCGGCAACGCGCGGCGGCACGACGCT
>JANOQL010000126.1:0-5271 GCA_031414835.1 Sphingomonadales bacterium
CTTTCAGGAAATGCCTGAACTCGTCCGGCGCGGGCACCTCTATCTCGCCCAGCCGCCACTGTATCGGCTGACCTCGGGAGCAAAGTCGCTCTATGCGCGCGACGATGCGCATCGCGCCGAAATTGAGGCAGGCGTGTTCAAAGGCAAGAAGGTCGAGGTCGGGCGGTTCAAGGGGCTGGGCGAAATGAACCCCAACCAGTTGAAGGAAACGACGATGGACCCCAAAACGCGCACGATGCTGCGCGTCACGCTGCCGCAGGAATATGAAGAGCGCGCAGGTGTCCGCGACCTCGTTGACCGGCTGATGGGGAAAAACCCCGAACACCGGTTCAATTTCATCCAGGAAAACGCCGCGCGGATCGACGAGGAAGCGATCGACGCGTGATCCGGGCGGGCGTCGCGACACTGTTGATTGCGGCCGCACCTGCCGCCCTTGCGCCGCCGCCAACTGAGACGCTACCAGCGTTCAGCCGCTGCGCCACCTGCCACGCGACCACGAAGGGCGCTGCCCATGGCCTCGGCAATAATCTCTTCGGCATCTACGGCAAACGCGCAGGCAGCATGAACGACTATGCCTATTCGGACGCAATGGCAGCATCCCGCATCGTCTGGACCAGCGCCACTTTGGACGCCTTCATCGCCGACCCCCGCGCTGTTATGCCAGGCACCAGAATGAGCAGTGCAAAGCTCGCCGATCCAGTGAAACGCGCGGAGATTGTGGCGTATCTCAAGGGGTTGCGGTGAGCGGCGTTGCCGTCTCCCGGCCAAGGACGCGGCCATAGACCCAGCCGATGCCGATCAGGGCAAATCCCAAGGCAAGGAATGATAGGACGCGCAACAGCCCATCGAGCGCTGCTGCATCGATAAGGAACGCTTTAAGGCTTGCAGCGGTCAGCACCGCAAGTCCTGCCACCCGCAACATCCGTGACCCTGTCCTGATCCCGATCCACAGCCAGACGATGGCCAGCGCTAGCAACGCTGCCGAATAAGCGTAGGTTTCGGTGGCGCCGATTGTGCCGCTGTCAAGGAATGCTCCGTTGAACACTTGCCGGATCGCTGCGGCAACTGCGATGCCCGAAAGGCAAAGTGAGGCAGCTTGCAGGCCGCTCCGCCAACGTTCTGCGATCGGCATGGCCGCGATCAGCCAGCACCACACAGCGCACAGCGCCAGATGGACTGTCACGATGTTCAGCACCGGAATCGAGCCGACCGACTGATGCACGATCAGGGGATTGAGGATCAGCAGGTCGAACCCGACCAGCCGGAACACAGCGATCCCAAACAGCGCAAGGCCTGCCGTCCGGAATAGTCGCGATGAGTGTCGGATCGTGGCCCACGAACCAGCGAACACGGCCTGAGTGAGGAGCGCGCGTTCGAGAAAGCCATAACTCACAAAGCGCGCATCGGTATCGATGGCCAAAAGCTGTTTGGCGAGGGTGTAGAGCAGCGCCAGCCCGAGCAGTGCTGCACCGCCTGCAAATGCCACAGTCATCCAGCGGCGTGCGTGCGGACTGGCAAGCCACGCGATCCCGCCGAGAACGACGGCAGGGAGTGCCAGTGTGGCGAACGCATCGGCAATCGTTGGGAGGGTAGCAAAATGCGTCACCGCGCCGAACAGCGATGATCCGCCGATCACCACGAACGGCAGCCAAGCGAGGCCGATTGCGCAAATACCGGCCGCAATCGCAAAGCTCGCGTCGTGCAGCGGCCGGTCGGTTGTTGTCCGCGCCCACCATGCCAATGCAGCACCTATGACCAGCATCGCCGCAAACAGGAGGCGTGCCGGACCGATGGCCTCGCTCAAATGATAGACACCGAGCGACGCCAGAATGGCGGCTGTCACGGCACCGCCGAACAATGCCAGATCGGGTTGCCATTGCAGGCGACCTTCACTCCTTGCGCGCCAGCTCAGGATCGAAGGCGGGATGGCTATCGCGGCAAACAATGCTGCCCATGCCGCATCGTGCCTCACCAGCGCCATCGTTCCGAAATAGGCGGCAAACACTGGCCCGACGCCGCCAGCCAAGGCAATCGCAGCCCATGGCGTATCGGTGTGCGTTTGCCGCGCAAACACATGGCCCGGAACAGCAAACAGCAATGTCGCGCCGATTGCGGCCCATGGCGCTGCAGGCGTTTCCTGCGTGAAGCCTGCGAACAGCAAGATGAGGACAAGCCCAAGCGCTGCGTAAATTGCCGGGATCATCGCGCGGTCGCGATACCCTAGAAACAGGCTGGCTGCGGACAATAGCCCGTAAAGCGCCCAGCCTGCATATCCGAAATCGAGTTGCGGCACGAACAGCGCCAGTTGGACGAACCCGATCAGGATCGGCAGCAACCGAAGTGCCGGATGTTCGGCACCCGTGCGCGGCAACAGCAAAGCTGAAGCCACAGCGAGCGCGACGATGAACAGCCCAAGCACCGGGCCAACGCCTGCCACGCCGCCGAGCATGATGCCCAGTGTCCAGAGTGCGCCACCGCCGGTTGCGGCGAGCGCCAGCCACACCCAGCCGCGATGGATCGCAACAGCAAATAGCCCCGCGATCAGCAACCCCAGATACGCGAGCAACGGCACAAGACTTCCGCTCGGCTCGGCAAACAGCGGTGCGGCAAACCCGCCGATTAATCCCATGATGGCAGTCGGTGGCCCGTGACGTAACGACAGCATCAGCGCGATGACCGTGACCACCGCCATCAACGCGATTGTCACGATTGGGGGGATGAGGAAGTACAGCTCACCTGCCATATACAGCGTGCCGTAATGGCTTGCGATGCCTGCGCCTGCCAGCGACTGACCGACCCGTGGGTCGTCGGCAAAGCGCGGCATGCGTCTTGCCACTTCGCTCGCCCCAATCAGGGCAGTGCCGAAGATGCCGGCCAAAACTGTCCGGACACCTGGCCCCAGCAAGCCTTGTTCGATCGAGTATCGCACGAAGAATATCGCCGCAAAGATCAGAGCGATCCCGCCAACCCAGATCGGCAGCTTTCCTCCGACAAGCTGCTCGAACGATAGTGCGCGGCGCGGGCGCGCTGGGCTTTCAAAGGGTATATCAAGCGCCGCGACGGGTTCTGCTGTCACACGTGCCGGGGCTCTGGCTGGCGCAGCTGCCGTCCATGGATTGGCTGGCGGCACCACTCGGGAAGGGGCCGGAGTTGCAGGCTGCGCGGCCATGTCTTTTTCGGCAAGAATGCGGTCATCAATTGCGGCCTGTGGTCTGGGTTCTGCCGGTCGGGCAGCGCGATCCATTTTTCGGATTTGTGCTTCGAGCCTTGCCACGACCTCGTCGAGCCTGCGAAGCTGCGACCGCTGATCCGATACGATAACGCCCAAGACAATCAGGCCGAGCGCAACCAGATATTCCACGCGATCCCCTTTACGTGGCGGATGATAACAAGCGTCGGAACCTTACACAAACGGGTTAAGGACTACCCCTCATCCCCCATCCGCAACGCTGCAATAAAGGCTTCTTGCGGGATGCTGACATTGCCATATTCGCGCATCCGCTTTTTGCCCTTTTTCTGCTTGTCGAGCAGCTTGCGCTTGCGGCTGGCGTCGCCGCCGTAGCATTTGGCGGTCACGTCCTTGCGCATCGCGGCAATCGTTTCGCGCGCGATCACCTTGCCGCCGATCGCGGCCTGGATCGGGATTTTGAACAAATGGCGCGGGATCAGATCCTTGAGCCGTTCGCACATCCCGCGCCCGCGGCTTTCGGCGGTGCCGCGGTGGACGATCATGCTCAGTGCGTCGACCGGTTCCTCATTGACCAGGATGCCCATCTTGACGAGATCGCCCTGCCGGTGGCCAGTCTGCTTGTAATCGAAACTGGCGTAGCCGCGTGAGATGCTCTTCAACCGGTCATAGAAATCGAAGACGACTTCGTTGAGCGGCAATTCATACGTGACCTGCGCGCGGCCACCGACATAAGTCAGGTTCTTCTGAATGCCGCGCCGGTCTTGACACAGCTTCAGCACGCTGCCGAGATATTCGTCGGGCACATAGATCACGGCTTCGATCCACGGTTCCTCGATCGTCGCGATCCGGCTTGCGTCGGGCATGTCGGCGGGGTTGTGGAGCTCGATCATCGTGTTGCCCGCCGGATCGGCATGCTGGAGGTTGATCTTGTAGATGACGCTCGGCGCCGTCGTAATGAGGTCGAGATCATACTCGCGCGTCAGCCGCTCCTGGATGATCTCGAGGTGGAGCAGCCCGAGAAACCCGCAACGGAAGCCGAACCCCAGCGCTGCCGAACTTTCCATCTCGAAGCTGAACGACGCATCGTTCAATCGCAACTTGGAAATCGATTCGCGCAGCTTTTCGAAATCATTGGCATCGGTCGGGAACAGCCCGCAGAACACGACTGGCTGAACTTCCTTGAAGCCTGCCAGCGCCTGCGTCGCGGGGCGTTTGGCGTCGGTCACGGTATCGCCGACGCGTGCCTGCGCCACATCCTTGATCTGCGCGGTGATGAAGCCGATCTCGCCAGGGCTGAGCGCGTCCAGATTTTCGATCTTCGGCCGGAACACGCCGACGCGATCGACAAGGTGCGTGGTGCCCGCCGCCATGAACTTGATTTGCTGCCCTTTTTTCAGCGTGCCATCGATCATGCGGACGAGAATGACGACGCCCAGATACGCATCGTACCAGCTATCGACCAGCATCGCTTTGAGCGGCGCGTCGGCATCGCCCTTGGGCGGCGGGATGCGTTCGATGATCGCATCCAAAACTTCCTCGATGCCGATCCCCGATTTGGCACTGGTCAGCACCGCGTTTGACGCATCGAGGCCGATAATGTCTTCGATTTCGGCGCGGACTTTCTCAGGCTCGGCGGCGGGAAGATCGATCTTGTTGATGACAGGCACGATCTCATGATCCTGCTCGATCGATGAATAAACATTGGCAAGCGTTTGCGCCTCGACGCCTTGCGCGGCATCGACCACGAGGATCGCGCCTTCGCACGCGGCCAGACTGCGGCTGACTTCATAAGCGAAATCGACATGCCCCGGCGTATCCATGAGGTTGAGGACATGCCCCTTCCATTCAAGCCGGACGGTCTGCGCCTTGATCGTGATCCCGCGTTCTTTCTCGATATCCATATTGTCGAGCACCTGCGCCGACATTTCACGCTCGGTGAGGCCGCCTGTCGTCTGGATCAGGCGGTCGGCGAGCGTCGATTTGCCGTGATCGATATGGGCAATGATGGAAAAGTTGCGGATCTTGTCGAGAGGCGTGGTCATTAGCGCGCCGTTAGCAGGGAGACGCGCGAGGGTCTAGGC
>JANOQL010000127.1:0-7006 GCA_031414835.1 Sphingomonadales bacterium
ATGGACGCCGAAAAGAAGACGCGGTTTTTCGATCTGCTGCTCAAAATCGGACTCAAGGAAATCGAAGTCGGTTTCCCGAGCGCAGGCGCGACCGAGTTCGATTTCATCTCGGGGCTGGTGAAATCGGGCCGCATTCCCGACGATGTGACGGTGCAAGTGCTCACCCAATCGCGCGCCGATTTAATCCCGACCACGTTCGACAGTTTGCGCGGTGCGAAAACCGCAATCGTCCACCTCTACAACGCGATCTCGCCAGCGTGGCGCAAATATGTGTTCCAGATGGATGAAGCGCAGGTCCGCGACATTGCGGTGATGGGAGCAAAACTGCTCCGTGACGAGGCCGCCCAGCAGCCCGATACCGACTGGCGCTTCGAATACAGCCCAGAGACCTTTTCGACCGCCGAACTCGATTTGAGCCTCGAATGCTGTGCGGCAGTGATGGAGGTGCTTCAGCCGACGCCTGACAAGCCGATCATCTTCAACCTGCCCGCCACCGTCGAATGTGCGACGCCCAACATTTATGCCGACCAGATCGAGTATTTCCACCGCAACATCCCCAATCGCGATGCGGTGGTGATCAGCCTCCATACGCATAATGATCGCGGGACGGGCGTTGCGGCGGCCGAGCTTGGGCTGATGGCGGGTGCGGATCGTGTCGAAGGCTGCCTGTTCGGCAATGGCGAACGCACCGGCAATTGCTGCCTCGTAACCGTCGCGCTCAATATGTACACTCAAGGCCTCGATCCGGGCCTCGATTTTGCCGACATCGATGCGGTCATCAAAACGGTTGAGTATTGCAACCAGTTGCCTGTGCCCGCGCGGCATCCTTACGGCGGAGAACTGGTCTTCACCGCATTCTCTGGCAGCCATCAGGATGCAATCAAGAAGGGCTTTGCTGCGCAGGAGGCGAAGAACGATCCGCTGTGGGAAGTGCCCTATCTCCCGATCGATCCCGCCGACCTTGGGCGTAGCTACGAAGCCGTGATCCGCGTCAATTCGCAATCGGGCAAAGGCGGCTTTGCCTGGGTGTTAGAGCAGGATCAGGGGCTGAAACTGCCCAAGAAGATGCAGGCCCATTTCAGCCGTTATGTTCAGGAGCTGGCCGATAGCGAGGGCCGCGAATTGCAGGCTTCGGACATCTGGGATGTGTTTCAGCGCACCTATAAGCTAAATGGGACTCAGCGGTTCGAACTCATTGAGTATGATGAAACCCGCGCATCAAATGGCGAGCGCATTTTTGCTGGCAAGATTGCCGTCGGCGGCGAAAGCCAATCGGTCAGCGGGCGTGGCAATGGGCTGATCTCGTCGGTCGTGGCCACGGTGCGCGATGCCTTTGGTGTCGATCTCGACATTGCCGATTATGCCGAACACGCAATCGGCAGCGGGACAGCCGTCCGTGCCGCAGCCTATGTCGAATGCCGCGATGCGTCGGGCAAGACCGTGTGGGGCGTGGGCATCGATGAAGACGTAGCTACCGCCAGCGTGCGCGCAGTGCTCAGCGCAGCGAATGGGGTGGCATGAGCGACGGCCTCGTTCTTGTTGCGCGAGCGTTCAGCGTTTCTGAGGCGATGGTCATTCAGTCGATGCTCGCAGCGAACGACATCGAAACGGTGCTGTTCGATATCAACACCGTCAATCTCGATCCGGGAATGATGCTCGCCATTGGCGGCATCCGGATCATGGCGCTCGCCGAAGATGCCGATGAGGCATGGGCGATTATGAAGGCGCATCAGACCGAAGATCCGCAACCGCTGTCTTACGATCCCCACCCGATCAAAAACGGCATCTGGGCAACGATTCTTGCGCTGATGGGGGTGCCGCCTCCTGCCCGGATCAAGGCTGGCAAGGACTAGGCGGGAAGCGCGACATCGGGATAATCGAGGATCATCGCGACCGATCGTTCAACCATTGAGAGGAACATGGCATCGCCGCGCTTTGTCTGTTCGACGACCATCGATGCCGTCACGCCCATCAGGAATCCTGAAACAGCCGACCGGCGGACATCGTCCCATAGCGTCGCGACGTCAGCCTCGGCCACGCCATGCGCAATCAATTTGGCGCGGTATCGCCCGACCAGTTCATGCTCCAGCTGCCGCCGAGTCAGCAGATCGAACGACGTGCCGATATAATATCCAATGTCGCCCGCTGGCGATCCAACGCCCACGGTCTGCCAATCGACTACAGCGACCGGGATGGTGTCATCGCCTAGGCGGTAGAGCATATTGTCTGCGCGAAAATCGCCATGCGTCAAACAGCGGACGCCTGACCGCGCAGCGTTCCATTCGCCAAGCCGGCCCAGAAACGCCTTGCCCACCTTATCGATCTCAGGTGTGATCTCGTGCGGATACCGATCACAAAATGCCGGCCAGAACATCGTGAATAACGCGTCGGCATCGAGCGGCGGCGGCACTGCCTTGGTGCCGTTGAGCCAGTCGAGAGTATCGAGCATCGGATCGTTCCACCACGCCGCGTGAACTGCGGCTGCCGCATCCATCGACAATTCAGCGTCGGACCTCGACGGCACTGCGAGCTGGTTCCCGGCACGATGCATGATCAGATCGTGCATGATCAGCGCAAAATCATGGGTATCTTCATCGAAGGCAATGAACAAAAGGCCCGGGATTGGCAGCGGCTTCTTGTCTGCAAGCTGCTGATAAAACCGGCTTTCGCGCAAATAGGTAAGATGCGATTTTCCTGTCGCGCGACTGAGATCGTCGATCGATGGCAGTTTTGCGATCAAAGTTGCAGGTGCGCCGGGCGAAGCATGATCATAATCGATGGTCAACCGATAGGTCGCGCCCACTTGCCCGGTCCCTATAGGAAGCGCAGTCACTCCGGCCACATCCACATCATGACCGTTGGCGATGAGAAGATCGCCGATCCAGTCTGCCGTCAGGTCAGCGAGGGTAGGAACCACCATGTCAAACGCATAGCAGGCGATCGATTGCAGACAAGCCCATGCCGCGTCTGTCCAACTTTAGCTGATGTCTGCCCCGTCGTTCAATCCGGCAAACCCGCTTGGCGCATGCGGCCCGATGACAAGCTGTTCGACAATGCCGATCCCATCCGAACCGAGGCCGCCCGGCCCATCGTGTCGCGCCTTTGCAATCGCCTGAATATGGAGATGCGGCAACAGCAGCGGATCGAGATCCCCGGGGCGGAAATCCTCGCGCGCAACCGCCAGTTCGCCCTTCCATCCTCCGTGCGGCCATTCCGGATGGCCGTAGCCGATGCCCTTCATGGCGAACGTGTCGATCGGGGCCCAGCTGACACGATGATCGCGACCTTCTGTGTCCTTGCATTCAAGCAGCATGGACGTTGCATGGCGTTGGCCAGCCTTCCAAGTCGGCACGAACCGATCATCGGTCAGATGGATTGCGCAATTCTGTCCTGCGCCGTTGACCATCAGGCTCGCCCGCCTGTTCCACGGTTTGCCGGCTTCATCTTCATTCACATGCGCAAACAGCGACAGGTTTGGGAAATTGGTCGGTGCCCAGAGCCAATAGAATTGCGGCATGACCTGCGGCACGACAGGCTGGGGATCGGCAGCGCCAATCTGCCGAACACCCCAGCTACGATCACGCGTGCCAAGGCCATCCTCATAGACTTCACGCTTGCCATCGACTTCGACCCACCCGGTTACCCGGCAATTCACGGTGAAGCGGGTCAGGTCCATGAACAGCCGCGGGCCGTTCCGCCGGGTGAAGCGTGGCTCCTGCACGGGGGATGACCGGCTTTCAAAACGCAGATCGGCGCTGATGCCCTCATGATTATCGAGGATAAGCCGAACAGTTTGAAGTGGCTCGATCACTTCGATCCGGATCGGCCCGACGACCATATCCATCCGTTCCATATTCAGTAGCTTCGACGCATGGACACAATGTTGCACGCCATCGCGAACCACGCTGAAATGCGCATCGGCAATGTTCAGATGCGGATAAACCCCGAATGCACCTGCGCAATAGCCACTGCCATCGGGCAGATAGGCGCAAAAGAAATACCGGTCGTAAAAATTGCGGTCGGTGCCGGAAAACGCAATCGGCTCAGGGGTCTGGTGGATCGGATAATCATCGCCCTTGGTCAGCATCGGCCGTCTCCACCTTGAGGTGTTTATCAAGAAATGCCGATGCTTCGGCGAGCACGGGTGCCCTGCCTCGGAACGGCTTGGAAAGCGCCATGGCAATATCCTCGTGCCCAAGATCGTTATAAGCACGGAATTCGACCGTTGTGCCAAGCTGTTTGAGCTTTTGAGCCAGCAAAATCGCATTGCGCGGCTTCACCGTATCGTCAGATGCCCCAGTGATCACCATGATCGGTGGCGAACCCTTGCTGGCATAAGCGATCGGCTGGGTTTCAATGGGGCGCGGCCATTGGTTCATCGCCGCAATCGAGCGGCGCGAATCGAACGGCAGGAAATCGTACGGGCCCGAAAGCCCTACCGTCGCGCGGACGAACCCCTGTGCAACGCCGACCTTGTCGAGCCACGACCGATCCAGCGTCAGCAGCATCGCAATGTGAGCGCCCGCCGAATGGCCTGACAGACCGACACGCTTGGGATCGCCACCATGTTGCGCCACATTGTCTTGCACCCAGCGGAGCGCGTTCGCACCGTCTTCGACAAACGCCGGAAACCGCACATCTGGCACTTTGCGATAATCGGGCATGACGACTACGAAACCCTTGGCGGCAAATGCCTTGCCGACAAATCCGTAATGCGCCCGCTCGCCATGCGCCCAGCCGCCGCCGTAGAAAAAGACCAGCACCGGCTTGCCATCCCCGGCCTTGGTACCTTCAGGTGCCCAGACATCGAGTTTCATCCCGGTTTTTTCGTCGAACACCACGCCTTCGGCCACGCGCGACACCCCGCCATCGCCGGGCCATACGGCATTGAGCCAATCAAGCTGATTTGGCGGCGGCGTGAGGCGAGTGAATGCGAACAAGGCAAGCGCGAGTGCGCCAAGAACGATTAGAATAGTTTTCATTCGATGATCACCGAAGCAGGATGGATGGTGATGTCGGTCTTCCCGAAATCCCCACCTTTGAAAAGTAAGGGCAGATCGAGATGCTTGGCCACTGCATATGCCATGCAATCGCCAAAGTTTAGGCGGGCTGGATGACGACCCTTTCCAAAACGCGCAAATGCATCCACCGCAAGCGGTTCGACCTGCTGACTAAATTCGACAAAAACCGGCGAAGCTAAGGCCAGATACTCCAAGAAAGCTGGTGCCATTGCCGGTCGTTTTCGTAACAGCCAGATTTTGGCCTCGAATAATGTGGGAAGCCCAATAGCCCAGTCAGTCGCTTGAAGAGCCGTTTCGAAATCCAGAGCGTCACGCTCTTTATTTAGGGTGGCAACAAGTGCCGATGCATCGACGACGAAATCCGCCATCAGCAGGGTAGGCCATCTTCATCATACATGTCATCGATTTCAAATTTGACGCTACTTTTTGCAACTTCATCCTGAATCGCAGAGATCAGATCATGCATCTTCTGCGCACGCTTTTCGCGAGCAATCGACACCTTCTCATCGAAGTCGCGCAGCGCTTCTTCGACGATAGCCGCCAATGGTTTTCCGCTCGCCTGCGCATGTTTCGATGCCAAGGCATATGCTTTTTCAGATCGGATATTGAACTGCTTGGTCACAATCGCTTCAGCCTATGCTAGCAACCATGCTACGTCAATCAGAACGCCTCGACAGGCAGCGCCATCATGCTTTCAGCACCGCTCTCCAACTTGCGGCGCAGCGACGCGGTGTCGGGGATGATGCGCTCGGCATAGAACCGCGCGGTGGCGAGTTTGGCTTCCATGAATTGCCGGTCACCGACGCCGTCTGCTAATGCTGCACTGGCCGCGGTCGCCATCCGCAGCCACATCAGCCCGAGCGCCACGATCCCTGTGAGGTGCATATAGGGCACCGAAGCCGCCCCGGCATTGTCGGGATTGGCCATGCCGTTGGCCATCAGCCACATCGTCGAGGCCTGCATGTCGGCGAGCGCAGCCTCGACCGCCTCGCCCAGCTTTGCGGTATCGGGATTGGCCTTTGCTGCGGTAGCTTCCTCGGCCACAATCGCGAACAGCGATTGAATACCTCGCCCGCCATTGGCCCCCAGTTTGCGCCCGACCAGATCGAGCGCCTGAATACCATTGGCCCCTTCATAAATCTGGGTGATCCGCGCATCGCGTACATATTGGCTCATCCCCCATTCCTCGATGAAGCCATGCCCGCCATAAACTTGTTGCATATCGGTCGCGATCCGATAGCCCATATCGGTGCCAAAGCCCTTCATGACTGGCGTGAGCAGCGAAAGCAGATCGTCGGCCGATTGGCGTTCCTCGTCAGTGGCGGCAGCGTGGACCAGATCGGACTGGAACGCCCCCCACAGGCACAGCGCGCGCAATCCCTCGGTCAGTGCTTTGGCCTCCATCAGCATCCGGCGGATATCAGGATGCACGATGATCGGGTCGGCCTTGGCTTCAGGCTCCTTCGTCCCCGTCAGAGATCGACCTTGCCGCCGGTCCTTGGCGTATTGCAGCCCGTTTTGATACGCGATGTCTCCCTGAGCCAGACCCTGGATCGCGACGCCGACGCGAGCGGCGTTCATCATGATGAACATCGCTGCGAGACCCTTATTCTCCTCGCCGACCATGTAACCGGTCGCACCATCATAGTTCATCGCGCAGGTCGCCTGCGCGCGGATACCCATTTTATGCTCGATCGATCCGCACGACACCGCGTTCTTTTCGCCGAGGCTGCCGTCATCACCGACCATGATCTTGGGCACGATGAACAGCGAAATGCCTTTGGTGCTGTCGGGCGCTCCGGGCGTCTTCGCCAGCACGAGGTGGACGATGTTTTCGGTCAGATCCTGATCGCCACCCGAAATGAAAATCTTGGTGCCCGTAATAGCGTAACTGCCATCGGCATTGGGCTCGGCCTTGGTGCGGATCATGCCCAGATCGGTGCCAGCGTGCGGCTCGGTCAGGTTCATCGTGCCGCCCCATTCGC
>JANOQL010000128.1:0-1845 GCA_031414835.1 Sphingomonadales bacterium
CACGCGAACCAGCGCGCTGCGCTCTTCGGCCAGCCGCTTCCTGCCAACGTCGAGTGCCGCAACCGCGCGTGCGGCATCGACACGCAATTGACGAGACCGCGCCAGATCGGCGCGCAAACCTGTCGTGCGCGATCGGATGACCGGCAGGACACCGGCCAGCGCCGCGCGGGTATGCACCATGTCGGTAATCGATCCGGGCTGCGCAATCGCGAGCAACGGCGGGCGTCGCGACAGGGTTTGAAGGGCCGCCACCAGCCGCACCGCCGGTTGCTGCTTGTCAGCGAGTTCGGAGGCGAGTTCGGCCTGTTCGCGCTCGATCAGCCGGACGCGCGCCTGCGCGGCTGCAATACCGGCTTCGGCGGCCTGAATCCGCGTGGCGACCGCTGCGGCTTCGACTTGCGCCTTGGCTTCGGCATCGCGTTCGCCCGCCGCCCGCGTTTCGAGCGCAGCCGCGCGCGCTTCGGCTTCGGCCCCCTGAACCTTCGCGCGTGCCAGCGCGGCGCGTTCGGCCTCGACCGTCTGCGCCTGTCCGCTCTGCCCGGCGATCATCAGCGCAAGCATGAACGCTGCGCCGCCGCAGAGCATCGCGGCCTTAGCCAATCGGGCGGTCAAGCTTGCCAAATTTCGCCTCGAATGCGGCAATTTCGCCGCGCGCCAGATAGCCGGCCTGCTCGATCCAGTTTTCGCGCGCGATCCGCCCCTGAAAAGTGCCAAGATGCGCATCGACTGCGGCGATTTCGGCTGCGCTCCAGTTTGCGATCTGATCGAACCGGGTAATGCCGAAGCCCGTCAGCATCGTGTTCAGCTTCGGCCCGACGCCCTTGAGCAGCGACAGATCGTCAGGCGGCCCATTGGCGGCGGGAATGCCGATTGGGGTAAGGTTGGCGGCAGGCGCCCCATCGGAAGGGGCCACGCGCTCTGAGACGGCCACAGTTTCAGGCGCAAGCGTCTCGACAGGCGGCGGTGCATCAATGCTGCGCGATGCCGAAGACCGCCGCGACCAGATCCACCCGATTGCCGCAATCCCAACGACAAACGCCGCAATCAGCAGCAGCACCGGCGTATCGAAACTTCCCATTCCCGTCTGTCCCCAATCGGCGCATCGCGATCTTCACCCCCTCGGGAATGAGCGCGCCACTCGCTTGTCGCTACGCCACCGCGACACTAACGTGTCGCCATGATGTGTCCAGATACGATCGATCGCGCGGCGGGAGGCCGCAGTTGCCTTTGCCGCCATGTGAAGTCCCGACAATGATCGCCGCGGCTTGCAGCCCGGGCAGCGCGGTGCTGGCTAGCCATGGGCTGGGGCCAGGGGAGCTAGATTCTGATTGCGAGGAATCAGAATATGAATGAAGTTAGTAGAGTGCTAAAAATTCTAGATCGGTGGGCTCAAGGAACAGGAGCGAAAATATACCTGTTCGGAAGTCGCGCTAGAGGAGACTATCACGACGATAGCGATGTTGACATATTTGTGGAATGGCCATCCGATTATAATAGTAAATTCGTCGAATGGTGGACAAACGAAAACCAAAATCTTTTCAAGGATATAGGTGACTGTCTCTGTGCTAAAGTTCAGATACTCGATCCAGACGATAAAATTATGCATTCAAAAGTCCGATCAGGAGAAGTGATTGATACAGTTGGATGCGCAGTTGCTGTCATATTGCCAAGAATGAAAGCATATGATTGATTAATCTTGATTGTAGAGAAGGCTAAAACACTATCAATGTTCTACTACTGCAAAGGATTAGTAGGGTGAATAGGTCAATTTTAATTGCGGCGATATCCGGTGTATTGATGTGCGGAGCCGTTGAGGCCAAGACGCGTTATGAGCCTTATGAGTCA
>JANOQL010000129.1:0-4211 GCA_031414835.1 Sphingomonadales bacterium
AACAATGCAGGCGGGATCGCAGGCGGCATCTCGACGGGGCAGCCGGTGGTCTGCCGCGTTGCGTTCAAACCGACAAGTTCGATCCTGACGCCTGTTGAAACGATCACGCAATCAGGCGAGGCGACCGAGATCGTCACCAAAGGCCGCCACGATCCATGCGTCGGCATTCGTGGAACACCGGTGGTTGAGGCGATGATGGCGCTTGTTCTAGCCGACCAGAAGCTGCTCCACCGCGCGCAGTGCGGGTAATGGCGCTATTTTGCTTTTAGAGCCTTCACTCTGCGCAGATATGATCGATGCGCCGCGATGGGCAGGATGATGATCGCGACAATCGGCATCCATATCCACGCGAACAGCAACAGTTCGGCACGCTGGCCTGTCGAAATCAGCAAGTTGCTGTGCCAGATATAGGAGGGGACGCAAAGTTTCCGGTAGCAGCTGAAACCATAGGCTTCAGGCCAGCCGATATTATCGGCAAGCGCTCCGCCAACCAGCGCATAAGCCGCCAACAGGGCGAACAGCAGCGCTGTTTTCGCCGCAGCGGTCAGCCATTGCGAGACAGTGCGTTTGCCGCCGGGTTTGTGTGCCTTCGCCACGACCGGTTATCGCCAAAGCGGCGGGCGCTGGCAAGTCACCGGCATCGCAGTGTCACCCCGCCCCATGTCATGCCCCGTTGCATCGCCGAAAATCGGGCGGTAATGACGCGTCACCGGCGGTCGGGGCTGTAGCTCAGTTGGGAGAGCGCGTCGTTCGCAATGACGAGGTCAGCGGTTCGATCCCGCTCAGCTCCACCAGCCGGTGTTCTTCGCTCCAAACCCCTCCGACCCGCTGCGCGGGCCACCTCCCCTTTGAAAAGGGGAGGATTTTACACATCATAATCCTCCCCTTCTTGAAGGGGAGGTGGCAGCCCGAAGGGCTGACGGAGGGGTTTATTTCCTCAGGTGAAAATCGCGACGCTCTGCCGCGCGAGCAGCACCGGCTTTCCCGCCTCATCCCACATCGCCATCGACTGCCCGGCATAGCCATTGCCGATCGCATCGTCGGTCGCGCGTATCAGATGCCACTGGTTTGGATCGAAGGCTTGCGGATCGGCGACTTCGAACTGCCATGTCATCGTGCTGATCATCGCTGGCCCTGTCGCCCGCGTGAAGGGGGCAGGCGGCACCGCATCGCCGAGCGCCACAAGCGATACCAATCCAGGAGGAGGCTGCGAATCGCGCAGCCGCGCCCAGATTAGAAGGTCGCCAGTGTCAGCGCCGCTCATCGGTCTCAGCTTGCCAGCAAGCCGCTGTTCGACATGCTGGGCAAACGCTGGCCCCTTGCCTTGCGGCCACAGCGACTGGCATTGGTCAGGGGGCAGAACGACGGGCGGGGGCGGCGCTGTGTCGGCAAACGCCACATCCCTGTCCCCGCCGAATACGAACAGCGCGCGGGTGGCGACATTGCCCTCGGACAGCATGTCGCAGCCCATGAAGGTCACCGATTTTCCGCGACGAAGGATGGTCGGGTGGAGGCTCGTTTCTCCGAGCGAAGGTCCGATATAGGCAATCTGCGCCGATCGCAGCGGCGGCAGATCGGGAACCGCCCGTTCGCACGCGGCGTAACACAGCGCGGCAGACATGCCGCCGAACAAAGTCCGCCCCTGCCGCCAGCTGTCATCGGGATTCGCGGTAAAGGTGCCATCATCGCGCGCCGCAAGCCGGGCGATCTCATCGTGAAACTCGGTCATGGATACTCCCTGTTTAGGCTGCGGTGCCGCGAGGGGGCAGCGGACGTCAACTGCGCTTTGCGAGTTTCTTTTCCACCCCGCGCCACAATTGATCGAACGCGCGACCGGCCGGAGACGTCGCGGCAAATTGCCCGACAGGCGTGCGCCGCACCGCCATTTGTTCGACCGCACTTGCCATCGGGATCGCTGGCCATTTGGGTTCGGCATCGAGCGCGGCCTTGTGCAGAGCGCGCCTGCGATCGACCATCGAATAGACGGGCAGCACCGGGCCATGGCCTTTGTGTTCGCGCGCGAGATGATCGATCACCTCTTCGAACGCGCGCTGGGACAGCGGCGAGGGGATGACGGGCACGAGGATAATGTCCGCCGCACGCATCACCTGCTCGCTGGTTTCGGTGAGGCCAGGCGGACAATCGAGGATCACGCGGTCGAACTGTTTTTCCTGATCGGCGAGCAGTTTCGCCAGCCGCCGCTTCTTGCCGAGCGTATAAAACAGCCGGTCAAGCCCGCGCAGCGACGTATCGGCAGCGAGCAGGCTCAGCCTGTCAATGGCGGTTGGCTTGATCAGTTTTTCAGGCGCAAGGTCTTTGGCAAAGATCGCGTGCGCGGCGCCCTTGGTCTTGGTTTCGCCACCCAACAAATACGACGCGGCCGATTGCGGATCGAGATCCCACAGCAACGTCTTGCGCTTCGACGTTTCAGCAGACGACCAGGCGAGATTGACCGCCAGCGTCGTCTTCCCCACGCCGCCTTTCAGCGAATAGACTGCGATGATGGCCATGGCTCGTCCCGATTTACGAAGGCCGCCTTGTTTCAGCTTTGCTTCGGTCCATCAAGCGCCCGCTCGAGGAATGTCCCAATATCGGTCGCGCTCTGGTCAGGCGTTTCCTCCATCGGGATGTGGCCGATGTTCTTGTAAACGATCAGCGTGGAATTGGGGATGTGCGCATCGAACCAGCGGCCCGCCGATACCGGGATCAGGCTGTCGCGATCGCCCCACAGGATCAGCGTCGGCATCGTGAGTTTGGCCATCGTCTCAGGCGTTGCCAGCACCCGGTTGCGCACGCCGCCACGATCGCCTGTCGCCTGCCGGTTGCCGGGGTAGCGCAGCATATCCCAATAGCGATCGACCATTGCTTCGGTGACGAGCTTGGGATCGACGAGCGTCTGTTTGAGACTGCGTTCGATAATGCCGCGCGGCGTGAACACCGTCATGATCGGGCGGACGAGCGGCGATTGCGCGAGGCGGAAGCCGATGGGGATCGCCTTGGGCTTGGCATCGGGCGCGCCGCTGGCGTCGAGCAGGATCAGCGCGGTCAGCTTGTCGGGGTGCGTGAGCGCATAGTTCCACGACACCCAGCCGCCCATCGAATTGCCTGCAAGGGCGAAGCGCGGGATGTTGAGCTTCATCATCACCGCATCGAGCACGCCAACGAACGCGGCGGCATTATATTGGCGGGTGGGGTTGGGCCCGGTCATGCCATGGCCGATCTGATCGAGGCTGACGATGCGATAGGTGCTGCCGAGCCGCGCCACCCATGGCTCCCACGTCTGGAGCGAGGCATTCGACCCGTGAAGTAGCACCAGCACCGGCGCGTCGCGTTTGCCTTCATCGCGGACATGGACTTTGAGGCCGCCGCCCACATCGACGAATTGCGACGCGGGGTTGGTATATTTGGCGCGCAGTTCGCCCGCGTCCCGATCAGGCGCATAGCCCCAGATGCCAAGCCCGATAATCGCGACGACGATGAGGCCGAGCAGGCCTTTTGCGATGCGCTTCATGTCATTTCCCCTTTTTTTGACGGGATAGCGGGCAGAGCGGTGAATGCCAATTGGCGGCTTTGTGTCGTCGGTAGTGGTGGCGTCCCGTTTCACCCAGAGGCCCGAAGCCCCAAAGGCTGTGCGGATCAATCCTGACGCTGAGGTGGCGGCTAATACAGTGCAGGGTTCGCGCAGAGGCGCAGAGAGGTTCGTGGGTAAGGATACAAATGCGCGAAGCGCCCGATAGCTATGCCAAAGTCTGAAAGCGCGTTCCGCGCGTGGTGACAGCCGCTCATTCTCTGCGCCTCTGCGCCTCTGCGCGAACGAGCCTTCTTCTTTGGTTCTTGGGGCCTTTGGGTGAAACCTCTCCAGGTGAAACACAAACACCTCCGCCCGCCGCCGGGAGGCCCGGGGCGGGGGTGGGTGTGTAGCCCCCAAAAGGAAGGGCGGCTGGTGCCACTGCGCAAGGGCGTGCAGCGGTCCGGACTGTCTGTCGAGTCTTACAGGCTTTGGGGATACCCGGCATGAGCCCCAGAGCCGCGGCCTTTACATCGTGGGGTTGCCCTTGGTTCCTGTCCGCAAAGACAGGGATTGTGTCGGGGAACACCCGAACCGGATCCCATCGCATGCCCGGTGCCACATGCCGACGTGTGCAGGGAGAGGCGCTCATAACGACCCCGCAACGCCCCGATGGCTGTCCCCGAAGGTCCGCCACCGATGA
>JANOQL010000130.1:0-1723 GCA_031414835.1 Sphingomonadales bacterium
GGATAGGATGAGGCATGACGCCCCCTAGTCACACACATGTCGCAAGGGAAGCACTTGCCGCGCTGTCCTGCACCGATTAGCCGCCTGGGCGTGCCAGAGCTTCCCGAAGTCGAAACCACCGTCCGCGGGCTCGAAGCGGTATTGCTTGGCGAAACGCTGTCGAGCGTCGAAACGCGCCGCGACGGTTTGCGCCGCCCCTTCCCTGTCAATCTCCGTCAGGCAATGACCGGCGCGCGGATCACCGCCCTTTCGCGCCGCGCCAAATACGGCCTGATCGGCACCGACCGCGGCGATACGTTGGTGTTTCACCTCGGAATGTCGGGACGGTGGCGAATCGATCCCGAAGACCTGCTCCTCCATGATCATCTGCTGATCGAGACCGCAAACGGCCGCCGCCTCGCGCTCAACGATCCCCGGCGCTTCGGATCGGTCGATCTCGTGGCAACCGACAGCCTTTGCATATGGCCTGCCTTTGCCGCCCTTGGCCCCGAACCGCTGGGTGCCAACTTCGACGCCAGACGGCTGGCTGCGGCACTTTCGGGGCGAGTCGCGCCGATCAAGGCGATGCTGCTCGATCAGCGAATCGTGGCAGGGCTGGGGAACATCTATGTCTGCGAGGCACTGCATATTGCAGGGATTGCCCCTGAGACAAAAGCCGGATCGATCAGGCCCGCGCAACTCAAACGATTGGTTGAAGCGATTCGCCACGTCTTGACTGAGGCAATCGCGGCGGGCGGATCGACATTGCGCGATTTCACCCGGCCCGATGGCGAACTCGGCTATTTCTTCAAGCAATGGCGAGTCTATGGTCGCGAGGATTTGCCCTGCCCAGCGTGCAACCGCCTTGTGTTGCGCCGTATCGATGGCGGGCGTTCGACCTTCTGGTGCGCCAAATGCCAGCGATAATGGTTGACCAACATCGGGGCTTCGGTTAGGCGCGCCCGCTCAATTCGGTCGCAGAACCAATTCTGCGACCCGCCTTTTGTATTTCGAGGACCGACATGGCGAACACGCCGCAAGCAAAAAAGCGCATCCGTCGCAACGATCGTCGCGCACTTGTCAACGGCAACCGCGTTGGCCGTATCCGCACCTTCGTCAAGAAGGTCGAAGCGGCACTGACTGCAGGTGACAAGGATGCCGCCGCAACGGCGCTGGCAGCAGCACAGCCCGAAATGGCACGCGGTGTTGCGCGTGGCGTGCTCCACAAAAACACGGCGTCGCGCAAGTTTTCGCGGCTGACCAAGGCGGTTGCTGCGCTCGGCTGATCGTTCATCGAACGGCGCGCAAAATGGGTTGCCCGGGCGATGCCTTGGCAGCCCTTTTTATGTCACGGCCCGATCGGCTTTGTCACATTTCCAAATCGCGTCAGGAATGCCGCTTTTCTGGCGATTCGCATCCGACCTGTTCGCCACCTGCCCACAAAAACTGGCTGAAATCCCGGCCTTAGCGCGGGAATCCCGGATTTCTGCGACTCTGCCGAGTCAATCGGGTTTTTTTTCATTTCTGTGACATTGTTTGCTTGTGCGACTCGGTTTGGCGACCCTAGAAATTGCCCTGCGGCAGCGAAGACTCGCAGGCCGTGCAGACCGGTAGCTTTGCACCGATAATCGCCTTGGGGAGGCGAGCGGTTTCTTGCGCTTTGCGGCTGGGGGGATGTCGAACGGAGGCCGCGAGGGGATGCACATTGTGTCGCGTAATGATGGTGTTGTGCCCGGTGATTTAT
>JANOQL010000131.1:0-1658 GCA_031414835.1 Sphingomonadales bacterium
TGCACCTTGGCGTTTTTGTACCCGCTTTTTTTTTAGTTCCCTGTGTAAACCAATATCTTCTGTTGTGTTGAGACGTCTATATAGTGGGGCGCGACCAATTTTTTTTCTACTTCGCTCGACATGAGCGGGAAGGGTTAGATCAAGCGAGGCCTACCGCCCACCAGTTCTCTGCACCGCACCCTTGTGCGCGCCGACGCCACCGGGCTTGCGGAACGAGCGGAACGGCCGCTTGGCACGATCGCCTTCGCCGCCGCCATCGCGACGCGGGCCGCCACGGGCACCGCCATCTTCGAAACGACGATGCGTCGGGGCTGCGGCCACCGGACGCGGCAGTTTGGCGCGGATCGCCGCAAAGTCTTCGGGCAATGCCACAGGCTCAAGCCGGATACGCGTCAGCTTTTCGATCTGACGCAGCCAGCCCTTTTCTTCGCCCGCGACAAAACTGATCGCGATGCCCTCGGCCCCGGCACGCGCGGTCCGGCCGATGCGATGGACATATTGTTCAGGCACGTTGGGCATATCGTAGTTGAACACATGGCTGACGCCCGACACATCAATGCCGCGCGCGGCAATATCGGTTGCGATCAGGATGCGGATTTCGCCCTTGCGAAACGCTTCGAGCGCCATCGTCCGCTGCGCCTGGCTCTTGTTGCCATGGATCGCGGCACAGCCGATGTTCGATGCGTGAAGCTGCTTCACCACCTTGTCGGCGCCATGTTTGGTGCGCATGAACACCAAAGCGCGGTCGATCGTTTCGGTCTGGAGCAGATGCGTGAGCAAGGCTGGCTTTTCGATCTGGTTCACAAACGTCACACGCTGTTCGACGCGCTCTGCGGTCGTGGCAATCGGCGTGACCGCAACATGCACCGGATCGTGGAGGAACTGCGCGCCAAGATCGGCAATCGCCTTGGGCATCGTTGCCGAGAAAAACAGCGACTGGCGCTGCCTGGGCAGCCATTTGTCGATCTTCTTGATCGGCACGATGAAGCCCAAATCGAGCATCTGGTCGGCCTCATCGAGGACGAAAATCTCGACGTTCGACAGATTGACTGCGCGCTGTTCGACGAGATCGATCAGACGGCCCGGCGTTGCGACGAGGACATCGACACCCTGCGCCATCGCACGGATCTGCTTGCCGATCGGCAGGCCACCGAACGCGGCTTCAACAGAGACGCGCATCTGGCGACCATAATCGCGGAACGATGCAGCAATCTGCGCAGCGAGTTCGCGCGTTGGCGACAGGACGAGCATCCGGCACGAACGCGGCGTGCGGGTGCGCGGGTTGTTGTGGAAATAATCGAGCGCAGGCAGCGCGAACGCGGCGGTCTTCCCCGTGCCGGTCTGCGCAATGCCGCACAAATCGCGGCCTTCGAGCAAAGGCGGGATCGCCTGCAACTGGATGGGGGTGGGAACGGTATAATTCTTAGCGGCGAGCGCGGCGAGGATCGGCGCGGCAAGGCCGAGGTCTGAAAACTGTGTCATGTGTAACTCTCAATAATAGAGCGAGCGCCCACGCAAAATCGCGCGGCACGCAAGCGGTGTCGTGTGACGACCCGCGTGAAATGGGAAGCCGTTGGGCTAAGGCGCTTAGGGGGACTGCCTGTGCCGCGAAGTGCGGCCAATCACGCTGGCAGCGGTCCGGCACCGGACCACCCGAT
>JANOQL010000132.1:0-1949 GCA_031414835.1 Sphingomonadales bacterium
GCTCGAACAGGAAGAGCGTGAGGACGTCGGCAAGGCCAAGGCGATCCAGGACGAGCTTGCCTGGATCCGGCAGGGCGCCAAGGCGCGCCAGACCAAGAGCAAGGCGCGGATCGCCAAGTTCGAGGAACTCGTCGCGGGGCAGGAAACGCGGACTCCCGGCAAAGCGCAGATCGTCATCCAGGTGCCGACGCGGCTGGGCGGCAAGGTGATCGAGGTCGAAAACGTCTCGAAAGCCTATGGGGACAAGCTGCTGTTCGATAATCTGAGCTTCACGCTGCCGCCGGGCGGGATCGTCGGCGTGATCGGCCCCAATGGCGCGGGCAAATCGACGCTGTTCAAACTGATCACAGGGCAGGAAACGCCTGATAGCGGCACGATTGCCAAGGGCGAAACGGTGCGTCTGGGCTTTGTCGATCAAAGCCGCGACGATCTCGATCCGAAAAAGAACGTGTGGGAGGAAGTGTCCGACGGGCTCGATTATGTGAAGGTCAACGGCCACGATATGAACACCCGCGCCTATGTCGGTGCGTTCAATTTCAAGGGCACCGATCAGCAGAAAAATGTCGGCAAACTCTCAGGCGGTGAGCGGAACCGCGTCCACATCGCCAAAATGCTCAAACGCGGCGGCAACGTGCTGCTGCTCGATGAACCGACCAACGATCTGGATGTCGAGACGCTGCGGGCATTGGAGGATGCTTTGGAGAATTTCGCGGGTTGTGCTGTGGTGATCAGCCATGATCGCTTCTTCTTGGATCGCTTGGCGACGCACATTCTGGCGTTCGAGGGGGATTCGCACGTCGAGTGGTTCGAGGGCAATTTCGAGGCGTATGAAGAGGATAAGCGGCGGAGGCTTGGCGATGCGGCGGATCGTCCGACTAGGTTGGCTTATAAGAAGTTGACGCGGTAATTTTGGACGAAATAGCCTTTCCTCAAATTGACCCTGAAACCTATACAGGGCTTAGCGGGATTGTTTGGCTTGAGGAGCGTTTGAACGACGCCATCCGAGATTGCCGAGTAGTAGTGGAAAAGTGTAACGAAGACACTCCAACTCAGTTGCAAAGCGCAGTTCTGGAAGTTGTTCCAATTGGGATTTCAACAGCGCAGGCGATCTTTCATTTGCTCAAACTGGGCTTCCTTCCAGCTGCCCATGCACTCTGCCGACCAATGTTCGAGTATACTGGCATTTCTAACCTGCTGCTTGATGATGATGAATGGGTCAGCTTCTGGGAGCAAGGATGGCCAAAAAAGGGGCGACCTAGCCTTACGAAATTGATTTCTGCAATCTCGGGAGAAAGACCAAACGAGATCGACGCAATTCATGTCTTGGCCAACGAGTTTCACAGTGCGGTCCATGCAAACCCCGCAGCGTCCAAAGCCAACATGGCACCAGCCCCGAGCGGTGAGTTGGTAAATTGGTTTGGACCGATTCCAAGTGCACCGGAGCGAGTGAACAACATTGCATATGCCACAGCGCTCTGCGCTGTTATCCTTGCTTCAAATGCAAAGCGCGCCTTCTTCTGGGACAAGAGATAGCTTCGGAGTTCCGGAGATACGATACTCAATTCTTGCACGTGACCCAGCGCGAAAAGAAATCGTTGGCCGCCTCGCGCGCCTCGGGACTGAGTTTGCCCGGAGCTGATTTACAGTCGCTTTGGGCCAGATCGAACTCGCTATCGACAAATTTCCGGATGGGATTGGGGAGCGGGCCTGCCCCGAGTTCGTTTGTCACGGCCTTTCGTGCGAGCAATCCGGCCACCGTCTCGGCGACGTCTGGGGGCATATCGCATTCCGCCATCAGCGTGTGGAAATCCATCGGTGGCAGTTTGGCATTCGGGTGCATCCGCATCCAACGCAATGCCGCCGCCGGGCGAAGCGCGTAGAACAGCTTTTTGAGCGCGACCGCCTTACCGTCACCGAAATAGGTGTTTCGTTGCCTCATGCCGAGGTGG
>JANOQL010000133.1:0-1575 GCA_031414835.1 Sphingomonadales bacterium
AAATTGCCTATGACGAAACGCTCGCCAGATTTTCACCTGGCGTCATGATCGAACTCGAAAATCTTGCCTCGGTCTTCAATGACCCCGACGTTGAATGGATGGACAGCTGCGCGGTCGCCGATCACCCGATGATCGACAGGCTCTGGGTCGGACGGCGCGAAATTTCGCAATTAACCGTGCCGCTTTCAGGCATGCAGCGCCGCACAATTCACGCACTATGCCGGGCCGCAGAACGCGCATCGGCGGCGTTCAAAGGGGTTCGGGGATGACTGCACAACCATTCCCGCACCACGCTTTGGCGCGGCTAGAAACGGCGTATCCCGAATCGCCAGTCAAGCTCAGCCATAAGTTGACAGATCACCCGCTGCTCTCGCTCGATGCCATCGTTGCACTTGCAGGGCGTCTTTCGCCCAGCAATGTGGAATATAATGCGGGCGATCTTCCCATCGGGATCGAGGCATCAGCCATTCCGAAATTTTCACTGTCGATTGCAGAAACCGTGCGCGATATCGAAGCGAACGGTGCCTGGATGGTGCTCAAACAGATCGAGCAAGATCCTGAATATTGCGACTTGCTGAAAGAAACGCTCGTCTCGATCCGAGAGGTCGTCGAACCGAAAACCGGGCCAATGCTCACGCTTCAAGGCTTCTTGTTCGTATCGGCCAGCAACGCAGTCACACCATTTCATTTCGATCCCGAACACAACATCTTGTTGCAAGTCCGCGGCAGCAAAACCTTCACAATCTTCTCACAGGTCGACGAGACAATCGTGCCGCCCGATGCGCATGAACGGTTTCACATGGGCGAACAGCATCGCAACTTAGTCTGGAACGACGCGTTCGCAGCCAACGCCGATCCGGTGTATCTGGCACCGGGCGACGCGATCCACGTGCCCGTGAAAGCCCCCCATTTTGTTCGCGTGATCGATGGTCCTTCAATTTCATTGTCGGTCACATGGCGATCAGAATGGAGCTATCGAGAGGCCGATGCACGCGCTCTGAACCGCCTTGCGCGGAAGGCTGGCCTATCACCCCACTCGCCTGGTCGATGGCCGGCTCAAAACCTGATCAAGGCACAGGCTTATCGTGCGATCAGGAAGTTGCGTAATCTGGCGACAGGTTAAGTCTGCACGACCAATCATATTTGCACCGTTGCAAAGCCGTTGCGATACGCTGCTTCGGGTGCAATAGGCAGTGGTATTCATTGCATATGCCAGTCAACCACCGCCTTTTTCTGCGCACTGCCGTCATTGGCTTAGCAGTTGCGCACGCAGGATCGGCCTGGTCACAATCGACGCCATCGCCGACAACTCAAGTCTCCCCCCCAGAGACGCGTGAAGTCGATTTCAACTCCGACACCCTCGAATACGATACCGAAGCCGACATCGTCATTGCGCGCGGGAGCGTTTCGATGACCACCGAAGGCAACCAGTTGAAGGCCGACGAAGTCAGCTGGAACCGCAACTCAGGACAAGTCGTCGCAAAAGGTAACGTCGCGATCACCAATCCGGGTGGCGACATTGCTTATGGCGACACGATTGAACTGACCGATTCGCTGAAAGATGGCGTCGTCACC
>JANOQL010000134.1:0-16470 GCA_031414835.1 Sphingomonadales bacterium
TGACCTATGTGCCTGCAAATCCCGCAGCGCCCAAATGACAATGGCCGGGCGTTTCCACCCCGCCATCGTTTGAGATTTCAATGAAACCCGTTGACGTTACGCAGCCGTCAGCTCCGCGACATCGATCTTCACACCGGGGCCCATCGTCGAGCTGACCGAGGCCTTTTTCAGATATTTGCCCTTGGCGCCCGATGGCTTGGCCTTGGTGACGGCATCGACAAGCGCATCGAAGTTGGTGCGCAAATCGGCTGCGGTAAAGCTCGCCTTGCCGATCCCGGCATGGATGATCCCGGCCTTTTCGACGCGATATTCGATCTGGCCGCCCTTGGCCGCCTTGACCGCTACGCCGACGTTCGGCGTCACAGTGCCGAGTTTGGGGTTGGGCATCAGTCCCTTGGGGCCGAGCACCTTACCCAAACGGCCCACAAGGCCCATCATATCAGGCGTGGCAATGCAGCGTTCGAATTCGATCTTGCCGCCCTGCACGATCTCGAGCAGATCTTCGGCACCGACGACATCGGCCCCTGCGGCGCGAGCTTCGTCGGCCTTGTCACCACGCGCGAACACGCCGACGCGCACGGTTTTACCCGTGCCCTTGGGAAGCGTGACGACGCCGCGAACCATCTGATCGGCGTGACGCGGATCGACGCCCAATGCCAGTGCCACTTCGACGGTTTCATCGAATTTCGACGTGGCATTGGCCTTGATCAACCCGATCGCTTCATCGACACCGTGCAGCTTTTCACGATCGATCGCGGCGCTCACCACTTTGGCTTTTTTGCTCTGGAATGTCATGCGATCAACCCTCCACCACTTCGAGGCCCATCGCGCGGGCAGAGCCTGCGATGATAAGCGTTGCGGCATCGATATCGTTGGCGTTCAGATCGGCCATCTTGATCTGCGCGATTTCGGCAAGCTGCGACATTTTGATCGAACCTGCTGAGAGTTTACCTGGCTCCTTCGAACCGCTCTTGATGCCAAGTGCTTTCTTGATCAGGAACGTCGCAGGCGGGCTTTTTGTGATGAACGAAAAGCTCTTGTCTGCAAACACGGTGATGACGGTCGGGATCGGCATCGCCTTTTCAAGGTCCGATGTCGCAGCGTTGAACGCCTTGCAGAATTCCATGATGTTCACGCCGCGCTGGCCCAATGCGGGTCCGATCGGTGGCGACGGGTTGGCA
The DNA here is from genome assembly GCA_031414835.1 of Sphingomonadales bacterium. GTDB lineage: Bacteria > Pseudomonadota > Alphaproteobacteria > Sphingomonadales > Sphingomonadaceae > Aquisediminimonas. The sequence goes on from JANOQL010000134.1 coordinate 1,182, forward strand.
GCGCCGGCGGGCACCTGCAATTTGATATAGCCGGTAATCTTTTTAGCCATGTGTCTCACTCTGTAGAGGGGCGTTGCAGTCGGCTGCGCGGCCCGGTTCAAGTTTAGCGGTCAAGCGGCCCGAAAGCCTCCCGCGGTTGCATCCGGCTGCAAGCCGGAACTCTATTTGGCGCGTTCGACCTGTTCGAATTCGAGTTCGACCGGCGTCGGGCGTCCGAAGATCGAGACCGATACCTTGACGCGGCCTTTGTCGAAATCGATCTCTTCGACAAGTCCGTTGAAGCTGGCGAACGGGCCTTCCAGCACCTTGACCTGATCGCCGATTTCGTAATCGACCGAAATCCGCGCTTTGGGGGCAGCGGCTGCGGCTTCCTTGGTATTGAGAATGCGTGCAGCTTCGGCTTCGCTGATCGGTTGCGGCTTGTTGTTCGCCCCCAGAAAGCCCGTTACTTTGGGCTGATCCTTGATCAGGTGATACACATCGTCAGTCATCGACAATTTGGCGAGAACATAGCCGGGGAAGAATTTGCGTTCGGCCTGGATTTTCTTGCCACGGCGCACTTCGGTCACGGTTTCGGTCGGCACTTCTACCGATTCGACAAATGCCTCAAGCCCCATCCGCGTTGCATCGGCCAGAATTGCCTCGCGCACCTTGTTTTCGAAGCCTGAATAGGCGTGAATGATATACCAGCGAGCCACGTCGTTTACCGTCCGATCAAACCAGCGCGAGGAGCGATTGCACGATCCACCTGAAAAAACTGTCGACCCCGAAAAAGAAGATGCCAAGCGTCATCGCCATGATCAGCACCATGATCGTGGTCTGCACGGTTTCCTTGCCCGAAGGCCAGGTGACGCGCGCGGTTTCCGCACGAACCTGCCGGATGAATTCACCTGGTGACACGCGTGCCATGATTGCCCTTGCTCCCTTTTCCACCACAGTTCCGTGAGGCCGGAAAATTCCCGGAGCCTCGCGATCCTGATGTGGGGATCGCGCGGCCCTAATGCGACTCTGCTGCCAATGCAAGCGCGGGCTGGCGGACGAAGACGAACAACAGCCCGATCATCGCCACCCACGCCAGCGCCGGCAGGCCGGTGAACAGCATCAGGATATCATCGGCGCTGGCCGCTGCATCCTGTGCATCGAAGCCGATCAGATCGAGTGCGATGTAACTGACGGCAATCGCACTCGCGGTGCCCGCCTTTTGCAGGACATGGAGGATCGCAAACAGGAACCCCGTCCGGTCGCGCCCGCAGCGCTGTGTGTCTTGCGGCGTCAGATCGGCAATCATGCCGTGGATGAACAACAGCCCGACAAAGCCGCTGCCAAGCACGGTCGAAAAGATCGCGGCATGGATGATATTGTTCGAAGATATGAAATTGGCGCTCATCAGCACGGTGATCAGCCACAGCCCCATGCCGATCATCATCTGCGCTTTTCCGAACTTGCGCGCCGCCCAGATCCAGAACGGGGTGAAAATCGCACCGCCGATAAACGTGGCGAACAGCAGCACCGACGACCGATCGTCGAGCCCAAGCACACCATCGGCATAGAAGACGAACAATGCGGTCAGCGATCCGAACGCAAACGCGTTGAGGAACTGGATCAGCGTCACCAGCACCAGCGGCCGGTAACTGAGCGTGGCGGCGATCTCGGCGCGCCAGCCGATGCCGCTTCCTGTCTCGACCGCGACCGTTCGCCCGGGCGGAAGTTTCGCAATCGTGATGAGCGCCACAGGGAGCGCGACCATGCACAGGCTGGCATAGGCGATGATGCGGCCCTGCAAGCTCAACCCCGGGATCAGCAATTGCGCGAGCGCAGGCGCTGCAAACGCTGCGATCAGCACCCATTTTCCCGACCAGTCTCGCGCGCCGAACAACCGCGCGCTATCATCGGGACTACGCGCGAGCGCCGATCCCCATGCGAGGTGCGCAACATCGTAAAGGCTGTTCGACGAGTAGAAGATCAGCATCAGCGGCAGCAGCAGATATATCGGCAACGTATCGCCGATGGTGACGATCAGCGCGAGCAGCACCAACATCGGTGCGGCACCCATGACCATCCATCGCCGGTGCGGCGCATGTCCGATCCGCATTTTGTCGATCATCGTCCCGATGGCGGGATCGACCAGCCCGTCCCATAAAGTGCACAGCGCAAACATCGTGCCGACCAGCGCCACCGGGATGACGCCGCCTTCGGCAATGTATGGGGGCAGATAGATGGTGAAAGGCAACCCGACGATCGCAATCGGCCCTGCTGCGATACCAAACCGTGTGACCGTTGCGCGGTCAAGTGGTGCATCGATCATGTCGCGTCTGTCATGTTGCGTCTGGCCTGCCCGTGCAGCTTCGATCCAAAACCATGCCGTCTCCTCGTTCGCTTTCATGCGGCGCGCGCACGGCGTTGCCAAGTGAAACGCAGCTTCCATTCGTCGAATAATGTCAGCGGTAATTGCCGACACGAGAATACGTCCCGTGAAGCGCTGGATGGCTTGCCATCCGGATCGCTCCGGCGTGGCAGGAGTGGAGGGGCTCGAACCCCCGGCCCTCGGTTTTGGAGACCGATGCTCTACCAGCTGAGCTACACTCCTGTGCGCCGGTGGCGTCGCTCTAGCGGCGGTGCTGCGGGGTTTCAAGCGGTGTCAAATGGTGTCGCGCCGCCTTTGCCTGTCGAATTATCCTATCAGGGTGCCGAAACCATTGTCCTAGACGCGGGCCATCATGGCATATTCGCCGACATGATCCAGCATGACGCCCCGTCCGAACACGCCCCGTCTAAATACGCCCCGTCTAAACACGCAGGGTCCGAACACGCCACACCGGCAGCCTGCGTCGGTCCGATCGCGCTCAAAGGGTTTGACGCAGCCCAGCGGCATTCCGACGCAGTTTTCGCGACACCTGCCGTCAACTTTGTCCAATGCCACCCCTGGCCGAGCGGAAGGCTTCGAAACAGGTTCGAACGATCAGTTCCGCTTTGGCGGGGCGGGCTTTTGCGCAGGCTGTGCAACAACCGGTGGCCCGGGCTGCTGCGTCGCGATCGATGCCGGGCTGATCGACACCCCGAACACCCGCCAGCGACCGCTGACCCACTGATAGAACAGCTCGAAATTGATCGCCGTCGGGCGCAGTCCGAAATAACCCTGCACGCGCAACACATCGGGCTGAACCATTTGCGGGGCCGACAAATAGGTCGGCGCGAGCAGCAATGTGTTCGACAGATCGATCCGGCTCGCGCGCAGGCTGGCAAAGATTTCGGCAAGCCGCGCCGGATCGTTGTTGATCTGGAAACCCGGCGCGGCAAGATCGCGCAACACCGAATAATTGCCTGCCTGATTGGCATGATCGACCGCCGCCATGGTCGACCAGATCATCTTGGCGAGTTCGAGTTCGCCCGGAACCGGCACAGCCGACGCCGGCGGCCGCGGCGCTTGTTGCGCGAACGCGGGCACCGCAGCCAACGACAGTGCACCTGCCATCATCCAGATCAGGCGGGCCGGAGCATGATGCCCCGGCCCTGTATTACGCAACTGCATCCTCCAGCCTACCAGGCGACCTGGAAGCCGCCGCGCGCGCCGACTTCACCGGTGTTCAGCCCGACGCCGATCCCGGCCGAAACCGACGCCTTGTCGCTCACCCGCGCGGTGAACGCCGTGGTGGCAGCAGAGCGCTTTTCATAATAGCCGATACCGCCCGACACCGCGAACTTGGCATCGCCGGGCAGCGACGGCGATTCCATCGCCAGCGCCATCGCCACGCCTTCATTGGCCTTGCGAATGCCGCGACGATTGACGTCAGTCAGATCGAACAACGATGCAATCTGGCCGTTTTGCATGGTGTTGGTGGTGTTGAGCGTTGCGATCGACGAACTCAGCCCGCCCAACGTCGTCGAATCACGCCCCAGCGTGCCGGTGGCATCGACGGTGACCAACGATGTCGGCCCTGTTTGCGCAGCGGTAGATGCGGAAATGTCAGCGACCGTCACCGACGATCCGGCAAAACCCAGCACGATTTGGCTCGCCCGCGTCGTGGTCGCGCCAAATCCGACAGCAGTCGAATTGTCAAAGGCCGCAACAGCGTTCTTGCCGATCGCTGTCGCATTGGTTCCGGTTGCCCGGGCCTGATGACCGGCAGCGAGCGCAAGATTGCCTGTTGCCGCAGATTGCCAGCCAAACGCCTGTGCGCCGCGACCCGAAGCGACAGCCTCTCCGCCAACAGCGGTCGAGTGGAACCCCGAAGCTGTTGCCAGATCGCCGATCGCCACGGCATCCTCATCCGAAGCGACCGACAAATTGCCGATCGCAACAGACGTGCCGAGCGATGCTGTGTTGGTGCTTGCGGTCGATGCCTGATTGCCCAGTGCTACCGAATTGATCGCGCTGGCGACCGCGCTTTTGCCGAGCGCGGTAGACCGCACGCCGGTTGCCATCGCCTGATGCCCGCCGGCAAAACCGAACTGTGCGGTGGCCTGCGCCTGCCAGCCGAACGTCTGCGCACCAACGCCTGACGCAACCGATTCGCCACCAACCGACGTCGAATGGAAACCGCTCGATATGGCCCTGTCACCGATGGCGACGGCATCTTCGGCGGTTGCCTGCGCAAGGTTGCCGATCGCAACAGCAGTGCCGAGCGACGCCGCACCCGACGGCGTTGTGCCAAGCGCGGTAAAGGCGCCATTGCCAATCGCGACTGCGCCATCGCCTGCCGCATTGGCGAGATTGCCGAATGCCGACGAGTTGAGGCCCGATGCGACCGAACTTTTGCCAACTGCGGTGGCGCGGACTGCCGTTGCCATCGCCTGATGACCGACGCCGAGCGCAAATTGCTGCGTTGCCTGCGTCTGCCAGCCGAACGCCTGCGCGCCGATCCCCGACGCAATCGATTCGCCACCGATCGCGGTCGAATGGAAACCCGTCGCCATCGCCTGATCGCCAACCGCCACGGCATCTTCGTTGGTTGCCATGGCAAGGTTGCCGACCGCAACGGCTGTGCCGAGCGATGCCGCCCCCGATGGCGTTGTGCCCGGCGCTGTCATTGCACCATTGCCGAGTGCCGTCGCATTGGTTCCGGTGGCAACCGCCCCGTCGCCAACCGCTGTCTGGCCGGGGTCGGTCGCAGTCGCACCAGTGCCGACCGCCACCTGCGCCAAAGCACCGGTTCCGGCAAATGCCAGTGCGGCTGCAGCGGCGGTCGAAAACAAGCGCAGCGGATGATATTGGGATGTCTGAATCTGGGTCACGGCTCTCTCCAATCAAGGCGAAGGTCATGTGCAAGTCGTTCCCTGCAACCCTCAGCCGATAGCGCGACCCATGGACATGCAGAGTGCTACCCGGTTCATTTCAGGAACGCAATCGTCGGTCGAACCGTGCGAAAGACGCCCTCAGGCGTAAAGCCTGCGTTCTTCTTCGCTGAACAGCTTGCGCGCTTCGATGGCAGGCATCGGGCGGCCATAAAGAAAGCCCTGGATTTTGCGGCAGCCGAGTTGGTTGACCATCCGGCATTCTTCTTCGGTTTCGACACCTTCGGCCGTCGTCGACATGCCAAGACTATCGGCCAGCGCGACGACGGCGCGGATGATGGCAAGGCTTTCGGGCAGGTTGCGCGCGGCCCCTTGAACGAAGCTGCGATCGACCTTGATCGTCGAGAATTTGGTCTTCGACAGATAGCCGAGCGACGAATAGCCCGTGCCGAAATCATCGAGCGCGAGCCGCACGCCCAGCGCCAGAATCTTGTCGAGCACAGCAACGGCATTGGTGCCTTCGCGCATGAAAACGCTTTCGGTGACTTCGAGTTCGAGCCGGTGCGGCGGCAAGCCTGAATGTGCAAGTGCCTGCATCACGGTTGTCACGAAATTCGAATCGTGCAGCTGTTCGGCAGAGACATTGACAGCAACCCGGATCGTCGTTGGCCACCGCATCGCTTCGGCGCACGCCGTCCGCAACACCCAATCGCCGATCGGGCCGATTAGCCGCGCTTCTTCGGCGACGGGAATAAACTTGGCCGGCGAGACCATCCCGAGTTCGGGATTGTGCCAGCGGAGCAGCGCTTCGAAACTTTCGATCCCGCCCGATCCTGCGGCCACCACCGGCTGATAATGCACCTCGAGTTCGTTCTTATCGAGCGCTTTCCGCAGCGCGATTTCAAGAACCCGGCGTTCTTCGGCCTTGACGTGGAGCTGCGGCTCATACGCGTGATAGACGCCCCGCCCTGAATCCTTTGAGCGATACAGCGCAAGATCGGCGGACCGGATCAATGTTTCGACCGCGCGCCCGTCCCGAGGCCCGGTTGCGCTGCCGACACTGGCGCCGATGTAAATGGTGTGCTGATCGATTTCATACGGCGCCGATAATGATTCGATGATTCTGTTCGCCAGCTTTTCGACCTGATGCGCGTCGTTGGCATCTTTGACGACGACAGCGAATTCATCACCACCCAGCCGTCCGCACAGTTCGTTATCGCTCATCAATGCCCGGAGGCGTTCGGACACGCGGGTTAACAACCGGTCCCCCACAGGGTGGCCAAGCGTATCGTTGACAGCCTTGAACCTGTCGAGATCGATCATCATGAATGCACAACGGCTCCGCCAGCGGTCGGCCTCTGCCAGTGCCGAAGCCATTGTTTCTGTGACAAGCAGACGGTTCGGCATTCCGGTGAGTGTATCATAACGCGCCATCCGGTTGATCTTGTCAGCACTGCGATGCTGTTCGGTCACATCCGATCCGACGCCGCGAAAGCCCACAAACGCACCATCTTCGTCGAACCGCGGCGATGCCGACAATTCCCACCAGTGGGTGTTCCCGCCAATCTGGACGGGCACGATCAGATCGCTGAAACTTTCGCGGTTTTTCAAGCGTTCGGCAAAATCGCGGAGACCAGCCGAAAAATTGCCGCCATCCCACGCATCGCTTGCCAGGATCTGGACGATTGGCTTGGCTTCCAAAGCATTGGGTTCGACGCCCAGCGCAATGGCAAGTCGCGGCGAAACATGCGTCAGGCAACGCGCCGCATCGGTCTGCCACATCCAGTCTCCGCCCGAATCCTCATATTCGCGCAACAACAGGCTGACGACTTCGCTCTTTTCCTTCAGCGCGAACTGCCCGAACCGGTGCATGATGATTGTCCGGCCATTGTTGAGCGACGCAGCCGTCAACGCAACGGCATAGGTGGCCGCCGTCATCGCAATCAGTGGCAGCCCGATCTGATACATCATCCATGAAAGCCCTGCCCCCATGATGATCAGAAACGCCCCTGCCGCGAGGGGCGCTGCCGAAAATGCGAACGCAGCACAGCCCATAAGCGCAGTCGCCACCGTCCACACGGTGAGCATTTGTTCGCGCCCGCCGCTGAAGCCAAGGGCAAATGGTAACGCTGTCCATGCCAGCCCGGCAACAACCAGACTCAGGGTTTCGACGTGCAGGTCAGAAAGCGTTGCCGTAAACTTGGGCGATGACCGATTGCCAATATGAGGGAACGCCAATGCGCCCGAAACGAGGATGACAATCGCGAACCAGCCAAGCAACATGATGGGAGAGGTCGAAGGACCAAGCGTTGCCACAACAACGCAACCCGCCATCACACTGAATGCGAGTCGGACGAGCGCGAAATCGCGGAGCATGTTGATTTGTTCGGCACGAACACGGCCCCATTCGGGGGTTCCCGGGTCTGTCAGACCCAGAATTGTTCCCCACCCTGCTTCGGCTTCCGGCTTTTGGTTTGGCTGACGCTGTCTCACTCCATAGCCACTATCGGCTATGCGTTAGGAAATCGTAAGCAAATCTCAGGCCGCAAGTGCGTATGGGCGGATTTCGCCATTGAGATACAGCAGCCTTGCTTTGGCACGGCTCAGCTTTCCCGAACTGGTTCGCGGCAAGGTGCGAGGGGGGACAAGTTCGACCTTGCAATGGATGCCCGTGATCGCCCGCACCTTTTCACGAATTTCGAGGTGCAGGCGCATCCGTTCGTTTTCGTCAGTCGTCCGGCACTGGACCAGAACGGCAGGCACCTCTTCGCCATTTTCAGCTGTAATCGAAAACGCAGCGATATCGCCTGACTTGAATCCGGGCAGCTGTTCGACTGCCCATTCGATGTCCTGCGGCCAGTAATTGACACCGTTGACGATGATCATGTCCTTCGCGCGGCCGACCACATAAACGTAACCGTCGGACACATACCCCATGTCGCCAGTATCGAGCCACCCGGCCTTGAGGCAGGCCGCAGTAGCGACTTCATCGCGGAAATAGCTGTGCATGATCGATGGACCCGATGCCCAGATCTTCCCGATGGCGCGCTCGGCAAGAACGGCACCATTTGTGGCACGTATTTCGACTGCCATATCGCGGCAGGGGCGCCCGCAGTTGACGATCGCACGATACCGCGTCGGCGCGTCTGGATCGCGGGGTTCGCCGGACAATTCCGATTCCTCGACGAGATCGACCCGCAAGCCTTCGCCCGGCGGCATGATTGTGACCGCAAGCGTCGCTTCTGCAAGGCCGTAGCTTGGAAGAAAAGACGTCGCTTGAAATCCGGCATCGGCAAACGCATCGACGAAATGCTGCATGACATCGGGGCGGATCATGTCCGCGCCGTTTCCTGCCACACGCCATCGCGACAGATCGAACCTGTCGGCCACATGGCTCTGGCTCGAAATTCGCCGGGCGCAAATGTCATAGCCGAATGTCGGCGAATAGCTGAGCGTGGTGCCTGTATTGCGGCTGATCAAGTCGAGCCACGCCAGCGGACGCCGTGCGAAATCTTCGGTTTTCAGGTAATCGGCGCTTACCTGATTGGCGACAGGCGAAAGCAAACAGCCGACCAGCCCCATATCGTGATACCAGGGCAACCACGAAACACAGCGATCGGTTTCGACAACTTCCATGCCATGGCTGTGCGCAGCAAGATTGTTGAGCAGCGCATGGTGCGTGACCGCGACGCCATGTGGAAAACGTGTCGATCCACTCGAATATTGCAGATAGGCAATGTCATCGGATTGCGCATTGGGAAACGCTACCTCGGGTGCACCTGCTTCGAGAAATGCAGCCCAGTTGTTATGGGCAACCTTGCACCTGCTGGCGGCGTCTGCCCCCATCTGCTCAAGCTCAACGGGATAGAGAAACAGTGCCGGATCTGCGCTTTTCAACTGCACGGACAGTTGATCGACATAGGCATCGCGGCCACCGAACGATGTCGGGAGCGGAAGCGGGACTGGCCAGCATCCGGCATAGACGCATCCGAAAAATAATGCGGCAAATTCCGGACAGGTTTCAGCCACGAGCGCTATGCGATCGCCAGGGCGATGCCCCAGCGCTATAAACCGCCGGGCATTGGCCAAAGCGTCTTCGCGCAGTTCTTGAAATGGATAAGCCCGGGCCAGATTGCCCCTTGGGTCATGAAAGTTTAACCCCCGAAGGCCGGTAGCGGCGTAATCGAGCGCTTCTCCTAATGTGCCGAAGTCTGAAAAGCGCCGAGCCAGCGTATCGGCATTCGGCGTTGGTGCGAGTGTCAAAATTTCGTCCCCTTCAAGGACACATGCAAAAGCGGTGTCCAAGACAGCCCTTAACGCGCCAATGGCCATTCCTCGTGAACTATGGCACAAAATTGTCATGATGGTCCAGCGTCACCACCGCACCGCGATGAAACCGCTCGACGCTGCGGGGCTGAATGCTCTCGCGCTGACCTATGTCGGACGATATGCAACCACGCGCGGAAAACTCGTGCGTTACCTTGCCCGAAAACTGCGCGAACGGGGGGCCGAAGAAGGAAACGCACCCGACCCTGAGGATGCAGCAAATCTGATGGTCGCATATGGCTATGTCAACGATGCCGATTTTGCCCAAAATCGCGCTGATGCGCTTCTTGCCAGGGGTTATGGCGAAAGGCGGGTACGCGGCGTGCTGGGCCAGGCCGGCATCGAGCGCGATATTGTCGATCAGGCACTGCCGCACGATGCCGAGCGCGCACGGCAAGCTGCCGAAACCTATGCGCGGCGGCGGAAGTTCGGGCCTTATGCCAATAATCCCGTCGATCAACTCCTGTTGCGCAAGCAGCTTGCGGCCATGATCCGGGCCGGACATGATTTCGCGCTGGCACGTGTCATTCTCAAAGGCGAACACCCCTAATGTGGTGTTAGTTCATTATGACCACACGGAAAACTTGTGTTCAGGCGTCGCTTGGTCCATGGTTTGGCACAGTTGCTGAAGGGGGAAAGTAATGGGCGGCGCGCGCAACGATAGCGCCCCTTGGGTCGAAGACAGTCAGTCGAGTTCAGAACAAGCAGAGGCTCGCACAGAAACGGGCATTGAACCGTCCCAGACACTTGGAACATCAACCGAGCGGCGCGGAACCGTCAAATGGTTCGACGCGACGCGTGGTTTTGGATTCATGGTCGCAGAAGATGGCACGGGCGATGTGCTGATTCACTTCTCCGTATTGCGCGATCATGGGCGACGGATGCTGCCCGAAGGGGCTACGATCGTCTGCGATGTCGCCGAAGGCAGCCGTGGCCTGCAAGCGTTGCGAATCGCAGAAATCGATCTTTCGACCGCGACCGGGGTCGATTTCGATATTCGCCCGCCACAACGCAAACTCAGGGTCGATCCGTCTATTGCCGTCGAATCGGCCGGGCCGATGGAAGTCGTGACGGTCAAATGGTTTAACCGCCTGAAGGGCTATGGGTTCGTGAACCGGATGAATGATGATACCGATGTGTTCATCCATATGGAAACACTGCGGCATGGCGGGATCGCCGATGTGATCCCCGAAGAACGGCTACGCGCCAGAATTGCCAATGGTAACAAGGGATTACTGGTGGTCGAGGTGGTTCCTTTATGATCCGGCTGGCGATTGCGGCGGCCTTGCTCGCGATTGGTGCATCGGGCTGCCAGACAGCTGGGACTGCCGCCAACGCGCCGAGCGGGCTGGCCGTCGTTCCGTTGAAGATCACAACGCAGAGCGGCAAATCGCACAGCTTCAAGGTCGAGGTCGCGCAGACACAGGAGCAGCAGGCTCGCGGCCTGATGTTTCGCGACGTCATTCCTGCTGGCACCGGCATGATCTTCCCGATGAACCCGCCGCGCCCGGCCAGTTTCTGGATGAAAAACTGCCCGATACCGCAGGATTGGCTGTTTGTTCGCGCCGATGGAACGATCGCGAGACTTATTGAAAATACCATTCCCTATTCGCTCGAGCCGCAAGGCACGAGCGAACCTGTGGCAGCAGTGCTCGAGATTGCCGGTGGCGAAGCTGCACGGCTGGGAATCGCAGAAGACGACAGGGTGATTTGGCAGGCTCCCTGATTTTTGCAGAGATTGCCTCGTGATACAGGATCGCCTAATACCGTGGCCGTCATGGGCGCATTCAAAAATATCTTCACATGGTGGGAAGGGGCAACCTTTGGCACCTGGCTTGGGACAAAGCTCCACGGCGGTAAGATTGGCGAAGATGCGTCCGGCAACGTCTATTTTGAAGGCGGCAAGACGGCCAATGGCTTGCCACGCCGCTGGGTAATGTATTCAGGCGCGAATGACGCAAGCCGGGTTCCGCCCGAATGGCATGGCTGGCTCCACCATCAGGCATTTCTCCCGCCTGCCGATGCTTTGCCGCCGCCGCGCGGTTGGGAGATGGACCCTGAGCCTAACCTGACCGGCACGCCAGCGGCCTATCGCCCGATGGGCGCACCCGAGGCAGGGCGCACCCGCGCAGCAGCGACAGGCGATTATGAGGCATGGACACCAGGATCATGAAACCGTTGGTCTGGGGCAGCGCGGCGCTGATCGCAGCAATCGCGGCGTGGCAAGCAGCGCCTGCAATCCAGAAAGTGGTGACGCCGGCCGGTAACAGTGCGTCGCCTGCCCCCCGGCCCAAGACCGATCCGGTCGCTGTTCCGGTTGCTATCCCCCGGCCTGAAGTCGTGCCAACAATTGGCGTCGTCACGCCGATGGGCCAGCGCGTCGCCACAATCGGGCTGCTCAACAAACGCAATGGCCTGTATCGCGACCTTGTGATGAAGCCGGGCGAAGCGCGCCGAATCGGCGATGTCGTCATCCGACTGAAAGCGTGCGAAACTACGGCGCCGTGGGAGCCTGAAAAGCTCACCGGATCGTTCGTGCAAGTCATCGTCCGCAGCAGCGAAGACAGCTGGCGCAAGGTCTTTTCGGGCTGGTTGTTCAAGGAATCGCCGTCGTTGAACGTCGTCGAGCACCCGATTTACGATGTGTGGACCAAAGACTGCACGATGCGCTTCCCAGAGACAGGGCCCGCGACGATTGTCGTTCGTGGCGGCGAAGCAATTTCAGGAAATGGCGCGCCGAAAGCAAAAAAGTCGGCAGCACCGTCTGCTGACGATGATAGCGCCGAGGACAATAACGACTTGTAATCGTCCCGCCCGATTTCGATTGCTCCCAGCGATGCAAGATGCGGCGTGATGAATTGGCAATCGAGCAGGGCATATCCGCCGCCGCGCAACCGCGCGACAAGATGCGCAAGTGCGGCCTTTGAGGCATCTGTTTCACGGCTGAACATCGATTCGCCGAAAAATGCACGCCCCAGCGCAATGCCGTACAGCCCGCCAACCAGTTTGCCATCACGCCAGCATTCGACGCTGTGCGCATGGCCAAGGCCGTGGAGCAGCAATACCGCGTCGAAAATCTGATCGTTGATCCACGTCCCTTCGCGTCCGGGAGCAGGTTCGGCGCACGCAGCTATGGTTTCTGCAAACGCAGTATCGACGCGATGGTCGAACCGTTCCGCGTTGAGGGTTTTCGCCAGCGAGCGTGACAGTCGGAACCCATCGAGCGGCAACACACCTCTCCGCTTCGGCTCGACCCAATAGATAGATGGCGCATCGCGCGTTTCGGCCATCGGGAAAACTCCCGAGGCATAGGCCTTAAGCAGCAGCGTTGGCGATAAAGGCTCGCTCACCCCGTGATAGTATCAGATACCGGCATACCATTGATAGCCGTGCCCATCTTCCCAATAACCACCCTTGCCGCCGTAAATGCCATCGAGGCTTGCGACCGCCTCGATCCGCTCGACATATTTCGCGTGTTTGTAGCCAAGCTGTCGCTCGACACGGAGCCGCAGCGGCGCGCCGTTGCCGACGGGCACTTTCTGGTCGTTCAAAGCCCATGCCATGATCGTTTGCGGATGGAGCGCGTCGATCATGTCGATGCTTTCATAATACGGCCTGCCTCCCGCGCCGCCGTAGAGATCGGCGCAGTGGAAGACGAGATACTTCGCGGTATCGCGCAGCCCCGACGCATCGAGCAGCAGCTTCAATGGCACGCCTGTCCACTTGCCAATCGCACTCCACCCCTCGACGCAATCGTGGCGGGTGATCTGGGTGCGCTGCGGCGCGGCCATGATCTGCGGGAGCGAGAACGCCTGCGGGCGCGCGACGAGGCCGTCGATCTTCAGCCGCCAATTGGCGAAATTCTCCGCGATGTGCCGCGCATAAGACTCGCCCACCGGCATCCGCGTGCCATTGGCCTTGAACACTGGTGACCGCTGTTCGGGGCGGAATTCACGCGCCAGCGCCCCCCGTTCAATCAGGCTGCGCTGGATCGCGAAATTGCCGCTTTCCGCCTTTTCGAGCAGCGAGATGAAGCCCGGGGTCTTGGTGAGCCTATCACAGCCTGACAGCAACAACCCGCTGCCCACGCCCAGCCCGCCAATGAGGCCTCGGCGTGTGATAAGGCCGCTCATGCTTTTGGATCCGGAAGACGGAAATATCCGGTGATCATCGATCGCACCTCATTGATCGGGCCGGCGAGCATCACCAGCGCGATATGGACGAAGAAGAAAGCCAACATGCCGAAAGCCGCAATAAAATGAAGGCTGCGCGCGCTTTGCCGCCCGCCGAACAAATCGACCAGCCAAGGCATCGCGGCATTCATCCCCGGCGACATGGTGAGGCCGGTCATAATCAGCAGCGGGATCAGCCCGAACAGCACCAGACTATATGTGATTTTCTGCAACGGGTTGTAGCGCGTGTCATCCGAATGGAAATCGAGCCGGGCATGCTTCTTGATGTCGTGCCACAGATTCGACGGGGCGACCTCGGTGCGGCTCAGCGCCACATCTTTGCGCCAATGCCCGTTGAACAGCGACCACATCAGATAGGCGAGGAACCCGAACGCGAAAATCCACGCAAACCCGAAATGCCACAGCCGCCCGAGCGCTAGGCTGTAATCAGTCGGGATCGTTGCCCAGCCGGGAAAGCGCGGCAATTCAAGCCACGCCGGATCGTGGCTTGACCCGAAATGCCCCCAGTACAGCCGGGGATGCGCGTTGAAGACCATCAGCCCCGACATGAACATGACGACCATCACGGTGGCGTTGATCCAGTGCCAGACCCGCGTCGACATCCGGTGCCGGAAAATCATCTGTCCTGCCATCGTGCGTCCTTTTGCCTCGCGAGCGGTTCGGCGAGACCGAGAAATAGGTTACAGCGTTGGCAAATCAAAGTCGCGCGCCTAATCACTTGCGCATGCAACCAGTGATTTTCGGCCTGTCGGGCCTTGTGTTGACCGATGATGAGCGCGCGCTGTTCTGCGACGTGCAGCCTGCGGGCTATATCATCTTCAAACGCAACATTCTCGAACGCGCCCAGCTTCGCGCACTGACCGACGATCTGCGCGCACTGCATGGCCGCGACGATCTGGCGATCCTGATCGATCAGGAGGGCGGACGTGTCGCGCGGATGGGGCCGCCCGAATGGCCGGCTTTCCCAGCAGGTGCTGCGTTCGACGCGCTCTACCAGACCGCGCCGATGACCGCGATTCAAGCGGCGCGATTGAACGGTGAGGCACTCGGGTTGATGCTTGCCGAAGTCGGGATCACCGTCGATTGCCTGCCTTTGCTCGATGTCCGCACCCCTGCGACGCACGAAGCGATAGGCGATCGCGCGCTGGGATCAGATCCGATGCAGGTCGCCGCCCTTGGCCGTGCAACGATCGACGGATTGCGCGCAGGCGGCGTCGTTGGCGTCGTCAAACATATGCCGGGGCAGGGCCGCGCGACCGTCGACAGTCACTATGATCTGCCGCGTGTGACTTCGAATGCAAAAGAGCTTGAGGCCGATTTCGGCGCATTCGCAAGGCTCGCCGATGCACCGATGGGGATGACGGGACATATCGTGTTTGAGGCGTTCGATGCCGAGCGCCCGGCCACATTGTCTCCAATCGTCATCGAGCAGGTGATCCGGGGCAAGATCGGTTTTACCGGCCTCTTGATGAGCGACGATCTCGATATGAAAGCCTTGTCGGGCAGCGTCGCCGAACGTGCGCGCGACTGCGTGGCGG
>JANOQL010000135.1:0-2157 GCA_031414835.1 Sphingomonadales bacterium
GGTCTTCACCGTCGATCTTGACTTCGGTGCCCGACCATTTGCCGAACAGGATCTTGTCACCGGCCTTGACGTCGAGCGGTGTGACCTTGCCGTCCTCGGCGCGGACGCCAGACCCTGCCGAGACGATTTCGCCTTCCTGCGGCTTTTCCTTGGCAGTATCGGGAATGATGATCCCCCCAGCTGTTTTCTCTTCAGCTTCGATGCGGCGCACGAGCACGCGGTCATGCAGCGGACGAAATCCCATTTTGCGTTCCTTTTCAAATCATTGAAATATCGCGTTGGCACTCACGCTATGCGACTGCCAACAGCGTGCATATGGTGATGCGTTCATCGCCCGTCAAGGATGGGAGGAACGAGAAGTTTGCGCATCGCGGCTTTGATGCTACCACATTGCTGGCCGCAAAAGACGGCAAGCGAAGAGTGAGGAGTGAGGGGTCATGGCAGAAGATTGGGCAATCGACGTCAAGAAATATGCGCCGGGCGCAGATGACAAAGTGATCGCAAAAATTGTCAGCTATTGCGGCATCGCGCTACGCAAACGCGATTCGTCGCTGGTATCGTTTACCGACCCCGTCGAAACAGGGCGCGTCCGCGACAATTACTGCCGCAAAAAACTGGGCCTGACCGATTCTGACGCGGATGTTGACGCGGCTATTGCAGCTGTCGGCAAACAGATGAGCGGCGACACGACCCGCAACCGGGTGACTGTCTATTATCTTTTGGCCGAAGCGTTCGGGAAGCTGGGCATTTTCGGCGGATCGAGCTTAACGGCGGCGGCAATTCCCGCAGCGGCCATAGGTGCGGGCGCAGGCGCGGCAGCGCTCATGGCGGCAACACCGGCAGCAGCAACGCCCCCAGCAGCAACGCCGGCAGTGGCGGCAATGGCACCTCAGGCTCCAGCACCTGTCAGCAACGAACACGCTCACCACCCTGCTGGCGCCGCGGCAAGCGGACAGTGGAACGGCTATGGCGGTTTGGCAGCCAAAGTGCTGGGCGGCTTCGCGGTCATTGTCTTTGGCGGAGCATTGCTCGGCAATTTGATTGGCGGCGGGCTCGATCCGCAACTCGATCCCAATCCGCTGCCCGCCTATCAGGGCCCGGCGATTGCGGCTCCAGCAATCCCGGCTGCGGCACCTGCGGCGCCCGATGGTGCGGGAGTCACTGCGCAGACCGTCGAAGAAAAGCCGCTTGTTTCGGTGTATTTCGATACCGGAAAGACCAATGTCGTTCCCGCGTTTGCCACGGTCGCCGCGCCAATCAAGGCGTGGATCGAAGCGCATCCTGCCGACCGGCTGGCAGTATCGGGATTTAACGATCCAACCGGCAATGCCGCATTGAACGCCGAACTTTCGAAAAACCGCGCCAAGGCAGTCGCTGCCGCGCTTGCCGGTATCGGCGTTCCGGCTGACCGGATTGATCTCATCAAACCACCTGAAACCACCGACACCGATACCGACATGTCGCAAGCCCGTCGCGTCGATATTGTGGTGAAGTCAGGCGAGTGAACGGCAATCGTCCTTTCTGACGAGCGCTGCGGCGCTCGTCAGTTCACCCAATCGCAATCGTCTCGTCGCTCCCCGGCACTGCAATTGCTTCGCCGAACGCGGCGAGCCGCCGCTCGGCATAATCGCCATCGGTGATTGTCGACATGATGTGCACACGCCGCCCGTTGGGATCGACGACCCAGTAATGCGGGATTCCGGCTCCGGCATAGTCGAGCCGCTTTGAGTTCAGATCTTTTTCAAGCGTCGATTGCGAAATCTCGACGATCAGCAGCACCGTTGCCGGGTCGGGAAAACGAACAGAGGTGTCGAACAATTTGACCACAGCAACATCTGCATCGCGGAGCGTAGCCTTGCCGAACTGAAGCGTCAGTTCGAAATGAGCGACATAGTCATCACGGCCATCACCAAAAATGGCATCGAGTGCGCGGAACACCTGCCGCTGTAACAGCATGTGCGTAGATTGGGCCGGACTCATGCTGACAATTACTCCATCGACCAGTTCGAGTTTCTCACCGCCTTTGAACACATCTGATGCGACGAATTCCATGAACTCATCGATCGTGAAACGCGCAGGGGTTTCCCCCGGCGGGAGCTTGAAGGTGACGTCGTTCATGTCATAATCTTATCATGCAACGGTGCCACCGCGCCAGTC
>JANOQL010000136.1:0-6229 GCA_031414835.1 Sphingomonadales bacterium
TGCGATGAACGCTGCGCGCCGCCAGACCGAGCGGAAACAGACATTGGCAACCAGCGCACCATAGGCGACCATTGCGACGAGGAACTTCACCCCCGAACACGCTTCGGCCACTTCGAACAAGCCGAACGGCGTCTGGATGAAGACGCCCTCGATGTGCGCCGGAATGCCCGCCAGCCCGAGGAAGGCCATGCTGAGCTTTGCCGTCAGCGTCTGGAGCGGCGGCACGAATTCCTCACCGAAAGGCACAAGGAAAATGAGGTAAAACAGCGGGAACAACAGCCCGCGCGTGACCTGCGGGCCGAGCAGCGTCGGCACCAGCGATTGGAGCATCAAGATGAGGCCTGCGTGACGGAGCAGGCCGATGCTCCCCGCCTCGCCCAGCAACCACGATGTCGCGCCAAATCCAAGCGGAACAAGCCCCCACGCCCAGCCGACCGGCGTCAATCGCGCAACCTCGGCCCGACGTTGCCACACCAGCCACCCGACCAGCGGAGCGATCAGCAAGCAATGCGCAAAGGTCGAACTTGTCCACCAGATTGCGACCATATCGGCCGCATCGCGCCAGAACAGCAGGAGCAGTGCAGCCGCCGAAGCTGCAAACCGGATCAGCGCGTTGTGCCAGTTCATCGGCTGAATCCGAGGATTTCAGGGAGCGACGATAACTGCGCATCCCAGCCATAGCGCGCTTCGACGCGTGCCCGCGCTGCCCGACCAATGGCCATGGCGCGCGCTGGATCGCGCACTAGTTCGGCGATGGACGCGGCTGTCGTTGCCGGGCCATCTGCAACGATCAAATCGCGACCTGCCACCGCATCGATGCCTTCGGCGGCGGCAGGCGATGCGATCACCGGCTTTGCCATCGCCATCGCTTCCAAGACCTTGTTCTGGATGCCGCGTGCAAGCAGCAACGGTGCCACTATAAGGTCTGCCGCAGCGAGCCAATCGCGGGGGTCGGTCACTTCGCCTGTCACGACGATGCCATTGGTGCCATTGAGTTTCTGGACCGCCGCAGTTGGATTGCGCCCGACAATCGCAAAGCAGGCATCGCGGCACTGCGCACGCACCAGCGGCCATGTTCTGGCGGCGAAGTGTGCGACGGCCTCGATATTGGGGCGGTAATCCATCTGGCCGGTAAATACGATCAGTGGATGCCCCTTGGCGGGAACGGGGGTCGCAGGTCTTGCTGGATCGAACGCATCGAGATCGATGCCGTTTTCGAGCGCGGCAATCTGCGCACTGGCAGGCGGCGATGATTGCCGGAAAAGCTGTGCCTCTGCCTCGCTGACGAACAGCGACAGATCGGCGCGGCCTGCAACATCATGCTCCCAGTGCAACAGCCGCTTGGCCTCCTGCCCGTTGGCAAACCCGCCGAATGCGGAAAACTTCGCCGAATCCATATCGACAAAATCCATCACGAACCGCGCACTGGTATCGGTGGGCACGAACTGCGCCATCTGGCCCGAAAACGCAAAGATCGTCTCGATCGGTCGAGACAACAACAGCGTATCGACCCGCGATTGCAATGCCGCGCTGGCACACGCCATGACAGAGGCCGGCTTGCCGTTCAGAAATGCCTTGCCCATCGCCGCGATCCGCGAAGGATTGACGCGTTCGAACGTCACGCTTGCACAAATGCCCTCGAGCACAGCGCGATGCGCCAGATCGCGCTCATCATCCCATAATGCGCAGACATGCACCGGGGCGGTGTTTGCGATGTGGCGCAGGATATGCCAGCTTCTGATCTTGTCTCCGCGATTGGGCGGGTATGGAACGCGGTGCGACAGGAACAGGATCTCGCCGCTCATCCCAGCCCCCGCGCGATCGCGGGGCCGATGGCGTTGGCGATGGAAAGTGGCAGCCGCTGCCACAGCGCAACCTGCATCCGGTAACGCGGGCTGAGCGGATTGATGTCGCGGACCGCGGAACCATCGAGCGAGCGCTTGGCATAGGCGAGCGGCACGCCTTCAAAGCCCCAATTGCGCTTGAATGCCGCAGGGCCAGTTCCCGCCTTTGACCGCCCGAAATCGAACCTTGTGCACCCCTTGCGGCGGGCATGGTTCATCAGCGCATAATACATGAGGTCATTTGCGCGTAAGCCGCGCGCTGCCGCCGTGCCCCCGCCCCAATACGGCATCACGACGCCGCGATGATAGAGGCTGAGCACCGAAGCGACTGGCGCGCCTTCATGCCACACCGTCAGTGCGTCGGCATCGTCGCCGAATTCGCCGAGGACCGCATCGAACAGCGCGCGGGGAAAGACAGGCGTGCCGAGATTGCGGACGCTCTCCGCATAAACCGCATAATGCGCGGCACGGTCACGGGTGTCGGACCCGATTTCGACAGTCAGTCCCAAATCGAGTGCTTTTCGCACTTCCGCTCGCTGCTTGCGCGGGATCGCAAGCAGTTCGGCCTCATCGTCGCTAGCCAGATCGCGCACGAAGCCCAGATAAGTCGTCTCATCAATTTGCCAGCCGTCGCTCGGCAACGCTCCGCCGCGCAATTCGAGCGACGGACATGACAGCCGCCGCGCCAATGCCTCCATCCCGCGCTCGAGCGATTGCGCCGCGAGTGTCGCATTCGACAAAATGCCACCTCCGACCGCGAACCCGGTCGACACAAGCGCCCGTCCGAACAGCGGCGAATGAATTTCGGTGAGCGGAAGGACGGCGGCGATTGCCCCCATTCCATCTTCGGCAATCAGATAATGCGCCCGCTGATCGCACCCCTTCGCCACCGCCTTGACCCATGCCGTCCGGTGAAACGGAGTTGCATCGGCGTGACCATCGACAAAGGCATCGAGCGTGGCGCACTCATCGGCCCGGTCCAGATCGATCGACCGGACAGTAAAACTATCGGCAAACGCTTCGGCCATCATATGACCCGGGCCGTTTGCTCTGCAACGACCGCATCAACACGTCCCCACTCGAAATCGGCCAGCAGCCGCCGGAGTTTGGCCTGCATCACGCCCAGATTGGTGTAATGCCGCAGCTTCGATTTGATCGGCGCATTGGCGACACGCGGCTGATCGGGATCGATTTCCCACGGGTGGAAATAAAGGATCCCAGGCTGTCCCTCAGCATTGACCTGCCGGATCGCCCAGCGGCTGAAGCCATAGGGCAACAGCCGAAAAAACCCGCCACCGCCCGCTGCCAATGTCCTCCCGCCAAGCCGCGCAGTCGTGACAGGAATTTCAATCATCGCGCTGTCTGCCACCGGCAGATAAGCAAAACGCGGCGCTTCGGGCCAGCCGTAATGATCGTGGGCAACCGGCGCGACGCTCGACGAATACGTGTATCCCGCATCGGCCAGAACTTCGTGCGCCCAAGGGGTGCGCTTATCGACCGAAAAGCTCGGCGCGCGATACCCTGTAACAGCAACGCCGCCCAGATCCTCGAGCGTTTTCCGTGTGCGAGCAAGATCGTCGGCAAAGCGTGCGGCATCGAGCTGAAACACGCGATCATGTTCCCAGCCATGGCTCGCGAGTTCATGGCCGTTATCAACGATGCGGCGGATCAACTGCGGGAATCGTTCGGCCACCCAGCCCAGCGTAAAAAACGTGCCTTTGACGCCAGCCTCGTCGAACATCGCCAGCACCGCATCAGTGTTGCGCTCGACGCGCGGCGTCAGGTTGCCCCAATCGGCTTTGGCGATCGTGGTTTCGAATGCACCGACCTGGAACCAGTCTTCGACATCTACCGAGAGTGCGTTGCGCATGTCAGGCGGCCGTATAGCGGCTTATGCCGCAGGGGCGCGACGAATATCGGCAGCGCGTTGTGCGTCTTCGGCTTCGACCCATTCGACCAATAGCCCAAGCACGCGTCGCAACGCCGCGCCTTGTTCTTCAACCTGCGCTTCGAGCGAGGCAATCCGCGCGGCATGATCGAGCGCAGTTCCATCGATCGCCTGGCCTTCGAGCGATACAGCGGCATCGACAAGCCGCAACCCCGGTGCAGATGCAGATGGCGTTTCGACATCGGGCATTGACTGGCCTTGCGCCATATCCTGCATCATGTCCGCCACGACAGCATCGATCATATCGGACGTGATCGCGGGTGCCTGTTCGAGATTTCCGAGCATCAAAACGCGCGTCATCACATTGTTGATACGGCGCGGCAGCCCGCTGGTCGCGCGGAACAGCGCGGCGAAGGTCGGTTCGGAAAACGACGGTGTGCCATTCCAGCCGACCAGCCCCAGCCGATGCAGTACATACGGGCCGACTTCATCTGCGTCCATCGCGGTCAGATGATGCGCTGCGATCACGCGCTGGCGGAGCTGTTCGAGTTCGGGCGCAGTGTTCAACCGTTCGCGAAACTCTGGCTGGCCGAGCAGAAGCGTTTGCACCAGCGCACGATCGGTGCCCTGAATGTTCGACAGCATCCGCAGCTCTTCAAGGCTGTCCTGCGGCAAGTTTTGCGATTCATCTACGATCAGCAATGTCCGCTGCCCGGCGCGTGCGCGTTCCACGACGTGCGCTTCGATCCGCGCAAGCAGTTGCGCCTTTTCGGCCCCTTCGCTCGGCAAGCCGAACCCCTGCGCGACCAGCCGCAGAACATCCATTCCGCCAACCTGCGTCGAGGCGATCCGGATCGCATTGACGCGCGATGGATCGACCGTTGCCAGCAGATGCGATGCCAGCGTGGTTTTCCCCGCGCCGATTTCGCCGGTGACGACCACAAAGCCTTCGCCCTGCTGCAACCCATAGCCGAGATACGCCATCGCCTTTTTGTGCGTGGCACTTTCGAACCAGAAGCGCGGATCGGGCGTCAACTGGAACGGGCGCCCGGTCAGCCCGTAATGGTCCTGCATCATAATCGACTCCACCCCCGCACCGCGATCAAAACTGATACCGCATGACAAGTGCCGCGGTTCCGGTCAGATCGCTTTCGAACCCTTCGACCTTGTCACTGAACAGCCCCAGCGCTGCCGTGGCACTCAACCGCCGCCCGAACAACCGGCTATACGCCGTCGTTGCGCCGATCGTCGTCACGTCTGGCGCACCCAATATGCCAGAATCGAACAGGCTGGCAAATACAGAGGTGTTAATCGCCGAACTGTCATCGATGCGATAGCCGAGCTGCCCTTGCCCAAACCAGCTTTCATCGCGAACGCCATTGACCGAGAAACTGCCTGCCACGCCATTCGGCGCGCGGAATTTGCGCTGGGCATAGCCTGCGCCTGCCGACGCATTCCACGGCCCGAAATTGGTCGAATACACCGCAGTCACGCCGCGCGCCCGGTAGGCCGCTGTGCTGATCGACTGGAACGCCGGATCGAAGCATCCGCCCGTCCCGCCATTGGCCCCGCCAACGCATGAGCCAAAGCCGGGATTGAACGGATTGCGTCCAGTGCTGCCGAACGCAGTCGGCAACGCGGCGATATTGTCGTTCAATTGCTGCCCGAAGGTGAGGACATCGTCATACACCCCGACCTGAAACGCCGAATTGGCGTTGGGCTGATATGTGAGCGATCCGGTATAGGTCATGCTGCCATAGCGGCGGCCCACCCGCGCTTCGAGGCTGGTGCGGCGGCTTGGTTTCCACAAGACGCCTGCATCCCAATAAATGCCGTCCTGATCGTAAGCCAGAAGGCGCGGGCTGGCCGGATCGGTCACGAACCGTCCGCTGACATCGACCACAGGAACGCCGCCGGGGCCAGTCAGCGCGTCGCGCTGCGACACTTCGATATCTTCATAACCGACACGGCCGACAAGCGCGACCGTGGGCGATACGGGGGCGACGACATCAAGCTCGACGCCCTTCGATTCAAACCGCTGGTCGAGCTGGCCCGCATCTTCGCGTTCATAAGCGCCACTCACCGTCCAGCCGAAGGGCAGAACGCCTGTATTGGCAGCCATGCCGACGCTTGCAGTCGCCAGATGGCTGAACGCATCATCATATTGATCGAGCCGTGGCTGGCCCGGCACGACAAACGCATTGCCCGCCTCAGCCTTCGTATAGCCAAGCCGATATGCTGCGCCCAATTGGAGCGCGCCGACATTGGTGGATAGCGTCGGCCCGGCATAGGCCGAATATACCTGCGTCACATTGTCGATATTGCCGACCAGAATCCCCGGTGCTGACCCGCGAATATCGGTCCGCGCCCGCTGCGCCAGCGCACCGGCTTCGAAACTCAAGAGATTGGGCACGACCTGAAACGCGCCGCGTGCAAGCCCTGTATGGACATCGTCATCGGCAACATTTTCATCCCACGCGATCCGGCGTTCATAACG
>JANOQL010000137.1:0-4092 GCA_031414835.1 Sphingomonadales bacterium
GGCGGAAAGACGGTTTTGCCCGCGCGCGCGGTCGCCAAGATCGACTGCCGCCTCGTCCCTAATCAGACAAGTGCCGAAGCCATTACCAAATTGCGAGCGCATCTCGACAAGCGCGGCTTTACCGACATTGAGGTGAATGTGTCTGGCGGCTACGACCCCACCGAAACCGCCGAAGACAGCCGCGTGATCCGCGCCGAACTCGCGACATACAAACGCGCCGGAATCACCGCCACGATGAACCCCAGGCTTGCCGGATCATGGCCGGGCGCAGTGTTCACTGCCCCGCCAGTGTCCATCCCGGCAGGCCATTTCGGGATCGGTCATGGATCGGGTGCCCACGCGCCTGACGAATACTACGTCATCGAATCGACCAACCCCAAGGTTGCGAGCCTGCCTGCTGCGACTATGGGCTATGCCGATTTCCTGTATCAGATTGCGGCGATCTCCTGACCTTGATGCTGAAGAAACTGGCACGCGGGATCGGCCGAGGCCTTGGCCGGCTGTCGCTGGCGCTTCTGGCTGTCCTGCTCGCTTTTCGCATCGCTGCGTGGGTGCGCGAGGACGGTGCAGCACCGCCTGCCACAACCAGCTTCATCGCCACCCGATACGGCAAGGTCGCCGTCCAGATGTCTGGCCCCGAGACCGGCCCGCGCGTGATGCTGCTCCACGGCACGGCAGCATGGAGCGGGTTCTGGCGCGATGTCTCAGCGCATCTTGCGGCGAATGGCTGGCAGGTGATTGCTGTCGATACCCCGCCGTTCGGCTATTCGGATCGTGACCCGCAAGCGCGATACAGCCGGATTCAGCAGGCCGAACGGCTTGCCGATATCCTCAAAGTCACTGGCCCGGCCACGATCGTCGGCCACAGCTTCGGCGCTGGTGCAGGCATTGAACTGGCTTTGCGTGAACCTGGCAAAGTGGCTGGTTTGATCCTCGTCGATTCTGCGCTTGGCACGCTCGATCCGCCGCCTGTTGAAAGCGCCGCAGCGCGCGCGCTCCAGTTGCAGCCGCTGGCCGAGGCCTTCACTGCCGCCAGCATTACCAATCCACCCGCTGCTGGCCCGATCCTGCGCAGTTTCATCCATCGCAAGGAAGCGGCAGCGCCGTGGCTCGAAACGCTCGGAACCCCGATGAAGCGCGAAGGATCAACCAGCGCTTATGCAATTTGGCTCCCCAATTTGCTCACGAGCGAGGACGGGGCAAAAAGCCGCAACCGCGCCAATCTCCGGCAGATTAAAATCCCCGTCGCGATCATCTGGGGGAAAGCCGATGCCGTCACCCCACCCGCGCAGGGCCGCGAACTCGCCACATTGCTCGGTGCAAAATCAACGATATGGTTACCAGATATCGGGCATATCCCGCACATCGAGGATCCCGAAGGTTTTCTGAAGGCGCTCGATGCCAGTTTGGTGGCGGTTAAGGGGAACAAGTGATGGCGAGCAAGCGGCTGATTGCAGGTGGCGTTTTGGCAATTGGTGCCGTGGGGGCCGTCGTGATGGCTGCTCCGCTGGCCGCAGACCCCGAAGGCACCAAGGATTGCGGCGGGCCAGATCTGCGCAATGCCTTGCCCTCCGATGCGAATGTCGCAGTCGCCGAACCAAACTGGTCGCAAAAGTTCGGCACGATCAACGATGAAAGCTGTTTGAATCGCACTGCTGTCCGCGGGATCGTCTCGGCGAAAACGGAGGCCGATGTGGCAGGTGCGCTCGCCTGGGCGCGGGCAAAATCACTCCCCGTGACCGCCGCTGGCGTCAAGCACAGCATGGGCGGGCAGGCGTTCACCAAGGGCGGTGTCGTTCTCGACATGCGGGCGATGAACGCCATCACGCTCGATCCTGTAGGCATGACGGTGACAGTCGGCGCAGGCGCGCGCTGGCACGACATTCAGAATGCAATCCACCCGCGCTTTGCGATCAAGGCAATGCAATCGACTGACGTGTTCACCGTCGGCGGGTCGATTTCGGTCAATGCCCATGGGATGGATCACCGCGCGGGCGCGCTGATGGGGTCGATCCGGCAACTCAAGATGATGATGGCCGATGGGTCGATTGTCACCGCGTCACGCACCGAAAATGCCGACCTGTTCCGCCACGCCGTCGGCGGTTACGGGCTGTTCGGCGTCATCCTTGATGCCACACTCGATATTGTACCCAACGATGTCTACGCCTCGGGCCGCGATGTGATCGCGACGGGCGATTTCCCCAAGACCTTCGCCGCGCTCGAAGCCGATCCCGATATCGCACTCACCTACACGCATCTTTCGACAGCGCCGGGGACGTTGCTTAAAGAAGCATTGGTCTATCGTTACGCCAAGGTGAAAGAGCCAGTTGGCGACCGCGCGCCGCTGGGCGAGGTCGGCGCGGTGAAGCTGCGGCGCGTGCTCGTCAATCTATCGAAGCATGGCAATCCCTTGCGCAGCCTCAAATGGTGGAGCGAAAAGAACCTCGAACACCGCTTCGAAGCGTGCACGATCACGCGCGCGCAGGCGATGGCCGATGGCGAGGCATGCCTTGTCTCACGCAACGATCCGATGCACGATTCGGTGCCGTATCTGTATAACAACCTCAAAAACGAGACCGACATCCTCCACGAATATTTCGTGCCGCGCGATCGCATCTTGCCGTTTGTCGAAGCGATGCGCGAAGTGTTCACGCGAAGGAACACCAACCTCATCAACGCCTCGATCCGCGCAGTCGAAAAGGAGGAGAATGCGCTGAGCTATGCGCCCGAACGCGCATTCTCAGTGGTGCTCTATGTCAACCAGAAGGCCACGCCCGCAGGCGATGCCGAAATGAGGGCGCTGACGAGCGAGCTGATCGACCTGACTCACGCCAATGGCGGGCGGTTCTTCCTGCCCTACCAGCTGCATTACTCGCCCGAACAGTTGAAGGCGAGCTATCCTGAGATTGGCAGCTTCTTCGCGGCGAAAAAGCAATGGGACCCGAACGGCCTGTTCCGCAACAGCTGGTATGATCGGTATTCAGCGGCGGTGACGAAGGGCTGAAGTAAAGGGGTTCACGCAAAGCCGCCAAGCCGCCAAGGTTTTGAAGTTGGGTCGGAAGACCGCGCGAAGCGCCCTCAACCGGCACTTCTTTTTCAAGGCCTGCGGCGCTGCCGAAGACATCTGCGAAGTCTTGGCGGCTTTGCGGCTTGGCGTGAACCCTACAATGCAGCTACGCGACGATCAGTTTACCGACAACGGCACGAAACACGCAGCGCCGATCCGGCCTTCGATCACCAGCGTAGCGCCAGCGCCGTAAAGCCGCGCCGCAAAGCCTGCATTTTCAGAGGTCGCCAGAACGGCATTGCGGCGCTGTTCGACGATCCGTCCGCCCGCGGCGGCGACCACTTTTGCTGCGTCAGCGCCTACCACCGCGACCTGCCGGTTGCCGATAAACGGCAATGCAAAGCTGATCGCCACCCAGCCAGCCAGCGCGATCGCAGCCCCTGCGAACCAGCGCCGCATCAATAGTCGTAGATATGTTCGAGTGCCGCGCTCTTGGCGGTCAGGCTCTCCAGCGATGAAGACAGGTCCACCACTTTGATCAGCACGCCTTGCCGTTCGAGTTGCGGTTCATCGGCGAGTGGCATGGCGAACAGCGGCTTCCCGAGCGGCGTCGTTCCCCGCGGCGCGGCAATGGTAACGAAGATATCGTCGTTGCCCGCAATCTCCTGAAAGGCGATCCCTTGCCGCGCCAAACCGTCGGCAATCTGGGTGAAGCGGGCATAGCGCGGCACATCGTAAACGCCATCCCCCACCGCCTTGATGTCTTTGCCAAGCGGCAACACCGACGCGGCCGGCGCATCGATTACCACGCGCATCCGCGTTTCATCGGGCCCGATGGTCGCACCCGTTGCCCAGCCGATCACGCCTGCATATCCGCTTTTCACGCCATATTCCGCGCCCAGCGCCAGCCGCCGTTCCCACTGCCGGAAGCCGCTGCCTTCGACATCCCACAACTTCGAGAAGGCCTCACCGAAGCCAAATTTATACCAAGGCGTTTCGTGCATGAAATCGCCGTAATTCTGCTGGACGTCGCGGGCATAGGCATCGGCAGGGCTTTTCGAGCCGCCGATCCATTCGGAAAGCCG
>JANOQL010000138.1:0-5919 GCA_031414835.1 Sphingomonadales bacterium
CGGCGGCACATCGAAACTGCGTCGCCAGATTTTGACCTGATCGTCGCCATGTCTGGCAGCTGTCTCGGCCTTGTCGAGCCCTGTCAGCCCGCCATAATGGCGCTCGTTCAGCCGCCAGTCCTTTTCGACCGGCAGCCACAACCGCCCCATTTCCTCTAGCGCCAGATTGAGCGTCTTGATCGCGCGGCTTTGCAGCGAAGTGAAACAGCAATCGAAATCGAGCCGCTTGTCACGCATCAGCGCGCCAGCGGCGCGCGCTTCGGCAACCCCCTTTTCGGTGACATCGACATCCCACCAGCCGGTAAATCGGTTTTCGAGATTCCACGTCGATTGGCCGTGACGGATGAGAACGAGGGTTGGCATGACGCAGGACTCCGTAAAACTGCGCCGCCGTTAGCCGGTTTGTAGGTGACCTGCCAATCCCGAGCGGCTATCGCCACGCGATGACGTTTGCGCTCACCGGGTTCGATCTCAACCGCTTTATCAGCGAAGTTCTGGCCGAAGATCTGGGCGCATCGGGTCGCGATGTCACTTCTGAAAGCGTGATCCCCGCCGATGCCCGGTTTGCAGGCGTGATGGACAGCCGCGAAGCGATTATTGTCGCCGGTTTGCCGATTGCCGCTGCCTTTTTCCGGCATCTCGATCCCGATATGACAATCGACCTGTGTGTCGAAGACGGGGCGCAGGTGCCCGCTGGAACCGACCTGTTGCGCCTGTCTGGCAAGGCACGTGCGATGCTGACGGCGGAGCGGTCGGCGCTCAACACCGTCCAGCATTTGTCGGGCATTGCAACAATGACGCGGGCCTATGTCGATGCAATTGCGGGCACAGGCTGCATCCTGCTCGATACCCGCAAGACGATCCCGGCCCTCAGGGTTCTCGAGAAATATGCCACGCGGATGGGCGGCGCGCAGAATCACCGCATGGGGCTGTGGGACGCGGCGATGATCAAGGACAATCATGTTGCGGTCGCAGGCGGCGTGGCTGAGGCCGTGAGGCGCGCGCGCGACGCGGGTGTCGAGCGGATCATCCTTGAAGTAGACCGGATCGACCAGATCGAACCCGGCTTGGCGGCCGGGGCCAGCCATTTGCTGCTCGATAATATGGATGCCATGACGTTGCGTGAGGCCGTCGCAATCGTGGGTGGCCGTGTTCCAACAGAGGCGAGCGGCGGCGTCACGCTCGAAACAATCCGCGCCAAGGCTGAAACGGGCGTCACCTTCATCTCGGTGGGGCGGCTGACCCAATCGGCACCCGCCGCCGACATCGGACTTGACTTTGCAGTAAGTTCCTAGAATGTTCCACGTGAAACATAAGACGAGGGGTGTGGCATGACGAATCGCTGGGGACGGGTTCTGGCAGTGGCAGCGATGCTCTTCGCAAGTCCGGCGCTGGCGCAGAACCAGTGCCGCATTCCTGACAGCGTTCCACCGGCGCGTGCGGTGCTGCCGCCACCCGGCGCCGGGGTGCTCGCGCCCAAAACGGGGCATGTTCTGGCGCTCTCCTGGTCGCCGCAATATTGCAAGGAAAATGGCGATGACAAGCGCGCCGCTTCGCAATGTCGCGATCAGAAATTCGGGTTTATACTCCATGGGCTTTGGGCCGATGGGGCAGGGCGCAACAATCCGGTGTGGTGCAAGAAGGTGGGGACAGTTCCCGACGCGGTGCTCAAGAAAAACTTTTGCGCGACCCCGTCATTCGGCCTGATGCGGCACGAATGGGCCAAGCACGGCAGTTGTATCGAGGCCGATCCCGACCGCTATTTCCGAGCGGGTAGCAGCTTGTTCGCCGCTCTTAAATTTCCAGACATGATGGCGTTGTCACGGTCGCCAATCAGTGTTGGTGAATTTCGCGCTGCGCTGGTTGCCGCCAATCCGGGGATGACTGCCGATATGTTCACTGTGCAGTTGACGCCGCTGAATTGGCTCGAGGATGTGCGGGTGTGTCTCAACACGACGTATCACCCGAGGCCATGCCCGAGCGATATCAGCGGATCGGGCGATGATTCCAAAATGAAGATATGGCGCAGCGGTGGATAGCGTTTAGCCGTCGATTGTTACCGTCCCCGGGTGGTGCTTGTCGAGATGACGTTTGATGATCTTCAAATTTCGCGTGTTTGAACGGAAGAAGAAATCGGGCACCGCGCCGATGAATGGAACAGCGCCCAGCAGCGCATCGACCCCGATGTTCCCCGCCATCCGAACCATCGCCGTTTTCGACATGCCAAGATTTCGCGATTCCCACGCCAGATAACTTCCCATTGCTGCGGCAATCACACTGCCGCCGACCGGAAGCACACCCAGCAAGACGTCGAGACCAACGCGCTGGTTGGTTCCGGGGATCGTAAACAATCCCTCGAGAATGCGTTCGAGCCCCTCGATCCGTCGACGCACCGACGCTGGATCGGTGCCGGTTAAATTGACATCGAACGTCATCGGGCGAGTGGTCTTGGTGGTCATCGACAAATCTCCTCAACGAAGATGTAAGAACGCTGCGTGCGGCTTTCCAGTTCCCGGTCATTTTCGCTCACGCAAGTGGCGGAACGGATGCGTGGCGAAAGCACTCGGCCTCCACCCTGTCAATTGTGGTTTGACCAGCGACCAACGCAGCGGCTGCATCAGCGGGATGAACACCTGTTCTGAAGCCAGTGCCGCATCGGCTTCGGCAATGGCGTCGGCCTTGGTCGCCGAATCGGTTGCGTCAAGGATAGCGCGAATGGCCGTTTCGGCCTTGTCGCTACACGGTAGGCCCCGCGCACACGAGACGCGCAGCAGATACCATAACGCTGCAGACTGCGGCGCCACTTCGTCGATCAGCCGCAGATCGGCGGCATCGCGCTGGCCGACCATCCGGGCCGAAACCCCGATACGTTTCCAATCCCCAGCGATCGACGCAAACAGCAATCGCATCCCTGGCCCTGCGGGCATCGCCACGCGAAGTTCTGGCACCGCAGCACCGCCTGCAATCAGCGCGCGGGCCCGCGCGCGGCGTTCCGCCATATCGAGCTGGACCCATTCGAGGGCAGCCGGTTGTGCGGCGCTATCGAGCTGGGCGGGCAACACAGATACACTCGCCCGCATCCCCGCCACACCGAACAGTCTGACCAAAGCCTGGCGGTCGATGGCCATCGCAAGTGCCCGACGCACCGCTGGACGTGAAACGGCTTCGCTCTCCGCCTGCGGAGCCAGGCCGAACACACCATAAGCGGGATCGACCTGAAACTGGTTGGACGGTGGTTGCGCGGCGCGTGCAAGCGGAAGGCTGGCGAGCGTCCCGCCAGCTACGAGTACAACCTGATCTGTTACGAACCGTGCGAGCGCGCGATCCGCAGTATCGGATCGCACGCGAATATCATCGCGATCATCCTCAGGCGGAACCACCATCGGATCGATCACGGGCCGCAATCTGGTCACCGCTTCGCGGGTCGAGTGCACGCGATAGGGGCCAGTTGCTTGTGACGGCTTAACCCGGAAAATCGCCATATCGGGCTGCGCAAATAGCTGGAGCATGTCAGCATCGGGCCGCTTCAACCGGATTTCGATGACTTCGCCAGTCATTGCGATCACCTTGTCAATACTGGCGAACAACGGACGCAGCCGGTTTTGACTGGCCGGTGCAATTGCGGTCCGGATCCGTGCTGCCACTTGTTCGGCAGTAACCTGTGTTTCATCGGGCCAGGATGAACGGCGGATGCGAAAAATCAGGCTCAGCCCATCATCGGTCACGATCCAGCGTTCGGCAAGGGCTGGCTCGATCTGGCCGCCAGCATCGAACGATACCAGCCCTTGCGCGGTGGCGCTTAACACTAGTGCTGCACCTGCATCGAGCGCGCCGCGATTGGGATCGCTCAATTTCAGCTTTGGCCCAATGAGCGTCGCAGCGATCGGCTGGCTGTCGTCGATACGACCGCAGCTTGCGAGGGCAAGCGAAACCGAAACAACAAAGCAAATGCGGGCCATGCGGCTGTCTTATCGTGCTGAACGGTTTTCGTCAGCCCGAAACATGGGCCGCAGCCGAACGAAGGTCTGCAACAAAGCGGGCATATTCGTTTTGCGCGGCGGCGGCATCCTCCAGTCGCAACAGATAACTGGGATGGATGGTCACATGCAATCTGCTACCGTCCGATAGCATCACGGGGGTTTCACGCGTGGCCTTGATCGTCACGGCCTTTCCCAAAAGGCTGTGCGCGGCGGTGGCACCCAGCGCGACCACGACATCGGGTTTCACCATCGCGCGTTCCTGATCGATCCACCAACGGCACGCGGTGATTTCCCCGGTGTGGGGCTTGGCGTGGATGCGCCTTTTGCCGCGCGGTTCATATTTGAAATGCTTGACCGCGTTGGTGATGTAAACGCGGGCGCGGTCGATCCCGGCTTCGGCCAGCGCACGATCGAGCATCTGGCCTGCGGGGCCGACGAACGGGTGGCCTGCCAGATCTTCCTGATCGCCGGGCTGTTCGCCGACCAGCATCAGTTTGGCGTCGGCCGGGCCTTCACCGAACACCGTTTGTGTTGCGGGTTGCCACAACGGGCAGCGCTGGCAATGCGTTGCCTCTTCACGCAGCCGGTCGAGCGATGCAGCAGATGGGGCGGAAGGCGTTGTGATCATCGTCGATTCGCGGCCTTGCGCAGCCGCAACCAGTTCTGGGATCAGCGCAGTTTCGGGCATGTTCTTCCAGTATTTCTTGGGCATTTCCTTCATCATCGCGCCGATTTTGACGCGCGCGGGATTGAAGGTCGATGCGTAGTAACGCTTCCACAGCTCCTCGACCGGATCGCCATCGGGCGCATCGGCGCGCGTGGCGCCGGGGCTTTCAGTCAGTGTCTTGCCATCCCAGTGAATGCAGACCTCAGGCGTCAGGATCGACCAGCGCATATTCGCGAACCGCCGCACGAAGAACCCGGCATTGGCGCGGACGATGTGATGCTCAGGCTCGAACCACGCGACAAATCGCGTATCGCCCTCCTCGTCGATTTCACGGAAACGAACGAATGCACGCATCTTGTGAACGTCGCGGCGGATCGCCTTGGCGAGTTCCTCGATCCGGCGTACCAGCGGATCAGCGCGATCGTTGATGACACGCGGGTCGGCCCGGACGCGCAGCAGCAACGTGTAAAGCAACGCAAAGCGTTCAGGTTCCGAATGCAATATCGCCGACTGGGCGAGCTGGACAAACGGTTTGGACACCGAAAATGGCGGACCCATCGGCGGCAATTCTCCTCCTGTGCCTGCAAACAAATCATCGGCAGAGCCCACGCTCCAGACGATATCGCCAGCAGACACATCATGGCTCGCCAGCCGTCGCGCCGCATCGCGCCAGCCTTCGAAATCGTCGGGCGCATCGAGAGTGACGCTGTATCGGCTGGGTTCGGACATGAAGATCAGATCGCGTCAGGCGGCAAAGAGTTCCAGCTGCTCGACCTTTGGCGCGACCAGAGGACGCAGATCGGCTGCATCGGCAAGCGCCACCGGTCGCCAATCCGACGCGACGATGAATGGCCTGATCTTCGCCACCGAAACTGTCAGCCGCCCGACATCGTCGAGCCGAAGCCGCCGCGTCCGCCGTGACATCAGGATCGCCGCCACGGCTTTGGTACCCAGCCCCGGCACACGCAGCAGTTGCTCCTTGCTCGAACGGTTGACATCGACTGGAAACCAGTCGCGATGCTTCAACGCCCAGGCAAGTTTGGGATCGATATCGAGCGGCAGCATCCCGGCTTCGGTCGCATCCTGCACTTCGGCAGGCGCAAAGCCGTAAAACCGCATAAGCCAATCGGATTGATACAGCCGGTGTTCGCGCATCAGCGGCGGGCGTTTGAGCGGCAACACTGCGCTGGCATCGGGGATCGGTGAAAAGGCCGAATAATACACCCGGCGCATCGCAAACCGGTTGTAGAGATTATCGGCGCGCGCAACGAT
>JANOQL010000139.1:0-5967 GCA_031414835.1 Sphingomonadales bacterium
CGCGCGGTGGGCGATGCGCTCGGCGATCTGTCGATCAACATCAATGGCGGGTATCAGCGGCTGACCGATTTTGGCGGGGTTCGCGCGTATGGCTATGGCTTCACCTGGTCGCCAGCGCCGGCATTGACGTTGAGCGCCAGCCTGTCGGCCACCGAAGCCGCGCCGAGCCAGCAGCAGTTGCGCGATCCTTTGGTGTTCACCCCCGGTGTCACGATCTTCGACTTCGTTCGCGGGACGAGCGCTATCGTGACGCAGATTTCCGGCGGCAACCCGGCGCTGCGGACCGAGGACCGGCGCGATACCAAATTTGCGCTGAACTGGCAGCCAAAGGCAGTCGAGGGGCTGGGGCTCAATCTTGAGTATTTCCGCAACCGTGCGGACAACCCGCTGACTGGCTTTCCATCGTTGACGACCGATATCGAAGCCGCATTTCCGGGCCGGATCGTCCGCGATGCGAGCGGCAACCTGGTATCGGTTGATTCCCGCGCGATCAACTATGCATCGACCGCGAATGACCGGGTGCGTTTCGGCCTCAATTTCCAGCGCAACCTGACGCCGGAGGCGACCCGCGGCGGCGGGCGTGGCGGCGGCGAGGGTGCCGGACGCGGCGGGGCTGGTGGCAGGCCGCCCGGTGCTGGGCAAGGCGGCGGTGGTCGTCCGGGCGGTGGCGGGTTCGGGCGGTTTGGCGGCGGACCGGGCAAGCGCGTGTCGGCATCGTTGCTCTACACGCACGAACTGAAGGATGAGATTGTGATCGGGCCGGGCCTGCCGGTGCTCGATCTGCTCAATGGCGGCGCGACGGGCAGTTTCGGGGGCACATCGCGTCACCGTGTCGATCTGGAAGGCGGCTGGTTCAACAACGGTCTTGGCATCCGGGCAATCGCCGCGTGGCAAAGCCCGACAACCGTCACTGGCGGCGTTGGCGCATCGGATTTGCGCTTCGGCGCCATCGGCACGCTCAACCTTCGGTTTTTCCTCAATTTCGATCAGCGCAAGAATATTATCGAGGACGTCCCCTTCCTCAAAGGAAGCCGCGTTTCGATCCGCATCGACAATGCCTTCGACCAGGTTCGCGACGTCCGCGATTCGAGCGGTGCGGTGCCGTTCCGTTTTCAGCCCGGTTTTGTCGATCCACTAGGTCGCACGATCGAAATCAGCTTTCGCAAGCTGTTCTGAATCACACTCCGCAAACCAGCGCGCTTGCTCCGTATTTCTGCTCCTCTGGCCGGGTCGGCTGGATGCCCGAACTGGTGGCGACATCGCCTTCAGCGACGATCTGGCCATCGCCGTCCATCTCATAGCTTTGGCTCAGCAGTTCGATGACCCGCGCAGTCGGTTCCTTGAAGTAGATCGAGACTGATTCGTAATGTTGGCCGATCCCGCCGACACGCAACCCCTTCCAGCTGCGGGTGAGCGGCAGGTAAGCACTCTTGCCGGTCAGCCCATCGAGGGCGCGCGCGCGGGCCTCATCGTCAGGATAGGTGGCGGCTTCGGCAATTTCGAACCGGCGCTGGCTTTCCTGCCCCAGCTTCCGCAACAGCATCTGAACTTCCTTGCCGAACCCGCATCCGGCAGGCACGAACGCCACGTCGACCGGCTGCGCGCTGCCCGCCTCGATGTCGATCCCGCTCGCGTCGAAATAGCCGACCCCGCCCTTTTCGAGCAGCACTTCGGCAAATCCCCCTGCGGTCAGCCCGATCAGCTGAAGTTTGGACCCGGGCTTTGCTGTCATCAGCACCGGCGCGCCTTGTTGCGGTTTGGCGAGGATCGGCGTGTCTCCGCCTGCAAAGAAACTCTTGTTCAAGCTGCGCGCAAGAGCGGGCGGCTCGATTTCGGAGAGATTGACTGCCGAAATATAATTCCCGCTATCGGCAATCTTCAGCCAATTCGACGTGCCATCTTCACCGAGTTCAAGCACGCCTGAAACCTTGGCCCCGCGTGCAAGCTTTCCGACGACGCTCGAACCTTGCGAGGTCGGGCGGTCGCGCAAGTTTGCCGACGCGATGGCATACATCGTCTTTTCGGTGCCGATGGCGGCGGTGGCATTCCCCGCAGGCGGCTCGAGGCCGAGCCAGCTATAACGGTTGATCCAGAACAAAATGCCGATCAGCAACACGCCAACGGCAATTGCGCCAATGATGAGATTGCGGTTGCGAGTGTCGGGTTCGGGAAGCGTTTCGGATGCTGGCGGCGGCGGTTGCATGACGGCGGCAGCCTGGCCAACCGGCGCTCCGCAGCCACCGCAAAACTTGGCTCCGGGAGCGATCGAAACCCCGCAAGATGCGCAGAATCTGGTGTTGCCGATCGGCGACGGAGCGGCCACTTCAGGTTGCACGACCAACGGCGCTTCTGCCCCGCAAACGGTGCAAAAGGTCGCGGCATCGGTCATCGCATTGCCGCACTGGCCACAGGTCCGCATAACGCTCACCCCCCTACACAAACTGGCCGCACTCTATGCAGCGGCGCAGCAACTTCAACGTGCTTTTTCAGACGCGATCCAGTCGGCGATCTGCCGGTCGAGCACCTCAAGCGGCACAGCGCCTTGCAACAAAACCGCGTCATGGAACCGCCGCACATCGAATTTCGCGCCAAGCTCGCCTTCCGCCTTCCTCCGCAGTTCACGGATGCGGATTTCGCCGATCTTGTAACCCAGCGCCTGCCCCGGCCAGCTGATATAACGGTTGACCTCAGCCTCGATATTGGCCGCCGAAAGCGCGCTGTTATCGGTCATGAAGGCAATCGCCTGCGGCTTGGTCCAGCCCTTGGCGTGCATACCTGTATCAACGACGAGGCGGCATGCGCGCCACATTTCGTAGGACAGCCGCCCCATCATCTTTTCCGGCGTATCGTAAATCCCCATCTCCTCACCGAGATATTCGGTGTACAGCCCCCAGCCTTCGCCATAGGCGGTGAACCATGCCGCATATTTGCGGAAATCGGGCTGGTCGATCTCTTGCGCCAGACTGCCCTGGTGGTGGTGGCCCGGCACAGCCTCATGCACCGAAAGTGCAGGCAGTTCGTATAACGGTCTTTGATCGAGCTTCGATGTGTTGACGTAATAGAATCCGGACGTTCCGCTCGCGAGGTTGCCGCTGTTATAGTAAGCGGTCGTTGTCGTTTCGGCGGTTTCCTTGGGGATTTCCTTGATCCCGTAAGGCAGCCGGGGAAGCGTTCCGAAGTAGCGCGGCATCAGCCCATCGATATGCTTTGTCACCCGTGCGGTCGCCGCCATCAGCTCTTCGGGCGATTTGGCATAATATTTGGGATTGCTACGTAGCTCGGCGATCATTGCTTCGCGGCTGGCATAACCTGCGCCCTTTGCCACGCCTTCCATCCGCGTCCGGATCCGTGCGACTTCGGAGAGGCCGATCTGGTGGATTTGCTCGGGAGTAAGATCGGTTGTGGTGTGGGATTTGGCCTGCATCGCGTAATAGGCCTGGCCCTGCGGCATCGCCGATGTACCGATCGTCGTGCGGCATTTGGGCTTATATTCCTGTGCGTAGAAATCGGCGAACTTGGCATATTCAGGCGTCAGCACATCGCGGATGATCGACACCGCGCGCGCCTTCATCGCGGCCCATTCGGCCTCTGTCACATCGGCGGGCTTTGCGCGGAGGAACGGCGAATAAAAGCGCGTGTCTTCAGGCTTGCCCGCGACTGCACCGGTGATCGTCGATTCGAACCCGCCCAGCGCGGCGCACGGCTGGATAAAGCCTGCCTTCAACGCTGTTCGCGAAATCGCCAATGCCTCACCGTTGAGCTTGGGATATTGCGCCAGCCGCGCGAGATAGCTGTCATAATCGCGTTTGGCGAAGAACGGCAGATTGTCCGCCATCCCGGCAAAGCCCTGATGCCAGCCATCCTGCGATGAAAACAGCATCATCCGCTGGCCAAAGCCATTGGCTTCGACCCGTTCGGCGAGCAGCCGCGCCAGCACGCCTTTATTGGTGCGCTCAGGTGCCGAAAGGCCTGTATCGGGGATTGCGTTCAACCGGTCGAGAAACCCCTTGGCCCGCGCTGTCTGCCGGTCGGCTTCGGCAAGGCTGATGTCGTTGATCGCCATATCATGATCGCGATTGCCAAGGATCGTGGCGTAAACCGGATTCTCGCTCAGGAAATTGGTCCAGTGATCGGCGATCACTTTGGCAAGATCAGCTGAAGGCGTCGCCGCAGCGGGGCTGGCGAGGCAAAGCAGGGCGGCGAAGATCAAGCGCATCGGATGTCTTTCCTGTTTTGCGAATCGCGTGGAAGAGCGAGAATTGCCGGAAACAATTGCCGGAAGTTGACGAAGTTGACGATAGGTCACCACAAGAATCGATCCCGGGCACAATGCCCCGAACGAGCCTGGCAGACGAAGAGTAGCAAGAGCGAGAGACATGGAGGAACATATACCGAACAAAGCCTGGATTGTCAATCGCGCGCGGCCTGTCATCGCGGCGAACCCATCGCCTCAGCCGTCAGCGCGCCGATCCGGATCGCGTCGTGATCGGACCAGGTCCGCGTGATGATCTGGAGGTTGAACGGCAGGCCGTTTGCCATCTTGCCCACTGGCATCGACAGGCCGGGCATCCCACCATAGGTCGCCATGCTGATCCACGCGAATTGCGGCGCAAACGGTGCGTCTTCACCATCGATGGTCAGCACGCGTGCGGCGAAGTCGGGATCGTCGGTGTGCGGAAAGGCAGGCGTGCCGAGGACGGGGCAAAAGATCGCGTCATACCGTTCGAAGAATTTGGCCCACGCGCGGGCATATCGCGCCTGGAGATCGACGGTGTTGAACCAGTCGAACAGGCTGGTGGGCGTCTGCCCCTCGGGCGCGATGCCTTTTGACAGCACGATCATCAGCATCCGCCAATAGTCGGTGTGGAGCTGCGCCAGATCGGGGAGGAGGTCTGTTTGCGTCTCGACAATTGCGCCCGCGGCAGCGGCAGCGTGCGCTGAGGCTTCGACGCCCGCGACGATCTCCCGGTCGGCTACCGCCAGCGGGTGATGCGTCAAACACAGGATGCGGACGCCCTTGAGGCTGTCAAAACGCGGGCGTGGCAGCGGGAACTTGCTGGTGAGATCGAGTGCAAGCGCCAGATCATCGGAATCGCGCGCCATCGGGCCGATAACCGAGAGCTCGGTCTTGGCGTTATCGGTGCGCGGGAACGGATGGCCTTCGATGCTGACCGCGTCGAAACTGGTCTTGAGCCCCCACACCCCGCAAAAATGCGCGGGCACGCGGATCGATCCGCCGATATCCGATCCATATTCGAGCGGGACCATCCCGCTGGCGAGCGCCGCCGCCGACCCGCCCGATGAGCCACCGGGGCTGCGGGTGAGGTCATGCGGGTTGCTGGTGCGGCCATAGTTCGGGTTGAACGATTGCCAGTCGGCGAGCGCCACCGGCACGTTGGTCTTGCCGAGGAAGACTGCACCCGCTGCCTTCAATTGCCGCACCGTCAGCCCGTCAGCGGCCGAGATATGATCGGCGTGTTCGGCAAAGCCCCAGCTATTGGGCAGCCCGCCAATGTCGAACGATTCCTTGATCGTCATCGGCACGCCGAGCAACGGTTTGCGGATACCCTCCGCGATGTGCTTGTCAGCGTCAGCGGCGGCAGCGCGCGCACGATCGAAATCACGGATGACGACGGCGTTGATCGGGCCATCCAAAGCCTCGATCCGGGCGATGGCGGCGTTGCACGCCTCAAGTGCGGAGATGTCCCCTGCCGCAATCGCAGCGGCGGTCTGGCGCGCGGTCAATTCGGTCATGTCTCGCTCCAATGCTTCAACAGGCTGTGTGCGATGGCGAACGGCGGCGGCGCTCCGAAACGCTTGTGCGGGGCATCGGCAAGCGCATCGAGCGCGTCCTGCTTGGTCACCCACATCGCATCTTCGATTTCGGTGGTATCGAGCGTCAGCGCATCATCTTCGGCCTGCGCGATGCACGCGATCATCAGCTGCGATCCGCCGAACGGCCACGGC
>JANOQL010000140.1:0-8211 GCA_031414835.1 Sphingomonadales bacterium
AGACCCCAATGCCGCCGCCAGCGCGCTCCGCGCCAAGCGGATGAACCTGCGCAAACGCTACAAGATTCAGGATGTGATCCACAGGCGTCAGGTGCTGCTCGTCCAAGTCGTCAAGGAAGAACGCGGCAACAAGGGTGCTGCACTCACAACGTATCTCAGCCTTGCGGGCCGCTATTGCGTCCTCATGCCCAACACCACGCATGGCGGCGGGATCAGCCGCAAGATTTCGAACGCGGGTGACAGGAAGCGGTTGAAGGTCATCATGGCCGAACTCGATCTGCCGCGGTCGATGGGCTGCATCGTGCGAACTGCGGGGCTCCAGCGGACCAAGGTCGAGATCAAGCGCGATTTCGATTATCTCGCACGGCTGTGGGATGGCATTCGCGAGAACACGCTCAAATCGTCTGCGCCTGCGCTGATCCACAATGACAGCGATCTGATCAAGCGCGCGATCCGCGATCTGTACAACAAGGACATCGACGAGGTGATCGTCGAGGGCGAAGACGGGTATCGCGCCGCACGCGAATATATGAAGCTGTTGATGCCGAGCCATGCCAAGCGCGTCGCGCATTATGCCGATGCTGTGCCGCTGTATCAGCGCTATGGCGTCGAGGATCAGTTGAACGCAATGTATCAGCCGGTCGTCCAGCTCAAATCGGGCGGATACCTCGTGATCAACCCGACCGAGGCGCTGGTGTCGATCGACATCAACTCAGGCCGTTCGACGCGCGAACACGGGATCGAAGCCACCGCGATCAACACCAATCTGGAAGCCGCGCACGAAATCGCGCGGCAGTTGCGGTTGCGCGATATGGCGGGGCTCGTCGTGATCGATTTTATCGACATGGAGCATAATAATAACGTCCGGAAAGTCGAAAAGACGATGAAGGCCGCGCTCGCCAACGATCGCGCGCGGATTCAGGTCGGGCGGATTTCGAGCTTTGGCTTGATGGAAATGAGCCGTCAGCGGCTGCGCACCGGCGTTCTCGAAGCCTCGACGCGCACCTGCCCGCATTGCGAAGGCACAGGGCTGGTCCGAACGGCGTCATCCTCCGCGCTTTCGGCATTGCGGCTGCTCGAGGAAGAAGCCGCGCGCGGTGCTGGCAGCCGCCTGACCCTGCGCGCGAGCCAGGAAGCCACCGTCTACGTCTTGAACCGCAAGCGTGGCGAGATTGCCGAGATCGAGGAACGCTACGGCGTCGGCATCGACATTCTCCCCGATGGCGAAACCGAAGGTGCACGGATGACTGTCGAGGCAAGCGGCCCACCGCCTGCCTTCCGCCCCAAGATTGAGCCACTCGCCATCGAAGACGATGATGACGATGACATCGATATCGATGTTGAAATCGACGACGAAGAAGATGAGGTTGTCGAAAGCCGCGGGCGTGGCGACCGCGGGGACCGCAGCGAGCGCGCCGAAGGTGAAGGCGATGGCGAAGCCCGTCGGGGCAGGCGTTCGCGCCGCCGCCGGGGCCGTCGTTCGGGCAGTCGTGAACAGGGCGAAGCCGTCGAAGGCGAAGTGCTCGCTGACGATGCTGTCGAAGCAACTGAAGCCGAAGCCGCAGAGGGTGCGCCCGAAACCGGGACGTTGTCAGAAAGTGAAAGCGAAGACGGGGCGCGCAAGCGTCGCGGTCGTCGCGGTCGTCGTGGGGGGCGCAATCGTCGTGACGATGCTCCGCTGGCCGATGCTCCACAGACTGATTCAGATGCGATGCCCGAAGCTGTGGTGGCGGATGAAGGCCTCGAAGTCGCCGCCAATGCCGACATCGCGCCGGTTGCTCCTGCTAAGCGTCCGCGCCGGAAAAAGGCCGATGCCCCGGTTGAGGCTGAAGCTCCGCCGGTGGAAGTGGTTGCAGATGCTGAGCCCGAAGTCGCTGCGCCCAAGCGTCGCACGCGCAAGAAAGCCGATGCAGATGTCGTCGCTGAGGCACCTGCCGAGGTCGTGGTAGAAGCCGCGCCCGAGGCGGCGCCAGAAAAGCCAAAGCGCGCATCGCGTGCCAAGAAGGTTGCGGAACCCATCTCAGCGGGCGCTGCTCCTGCCGATTCTGAACCGGCGGGCGAACC
Organism: Sphingomonadales bacterium; assembly: GCA_031414835.1. Taxonomy (GTDB): domain Bacteria; phylum Pseudomonadota; class Alphaproteobacteria; order Sphingomonadales; family Sphingomonadaceae; genus Aquisediminimonas. The sequence goes on from JANOQL010000140.1 coordinate 2,065, forward strand.
GCGTCGCGGCTGGTGGCAACGGACGTTCGGTGCAGGCGAGTGACGGGGCGGGGCCGGTGACTAACGCCCCGCGCTTCATCTGGCGTTCAGCCATGCGGCGTGACATAAGGGCGCATGGCTGAACCCCGATATTCTCCCCGTCATTTGTGGCGGAGCCTCGTTGCTGGCCTTGCGATGCTGGCGCTCCTTGCATCGCCCGCGCACGCGCAATCGATCCTGCGCGATGCCGAAACCGAGGCGTTGCTTGAGGAAATGTCCGCCCCGCTGATCAAGGCGGCAGGGCTCAATCCTCGCAACGTGCGGCTGGTGCTGATCAACGATCCGTCGATCAACGCGTTCGCGACTGCGGGGCAGGCAGTTTACATGCACTCGGGGCTGATCGTCGCAGCGGCGAATGCCAATGAAGTGCAGGGCGTCATCGCGCATGAGCTTGGGCACGTGGCGGGCGGGCATTCGATCCGCATTGGCGAAGGGATCAAGACCGCGACGGGCATTACATTGCTCAGCCTGTTGCTCGGCGCGGCTGCGATTGCCGCTGGTGCCGGTGAGGCTGGTGCTGCGGTGCTGGCAGGTGGCCAGCAGGCCGCGCTCGGTAAGTTCCTTGCGTTCAATCGCGAACAGGAATCGCTGACCGATCAGATGGGGCGGCGTTATCTGGCTGCCTCGGGGATCAGCGGCAAGGGGTCGATCGCGTTCTTCAAGCGGTTGCTTGGGCTCGAGTTCCGGCTCGCGATTCCGCAAGAAAACAGCTATGCCCGCACGCACCCGCTGTCGGGGGAACGCATTGCGATCTTGCAAGAGGCCTATCAGCAGGATCCTGCGTGGAATACGCCGACCGATCCAGCGCTCGAGGCCAAGTTTCAGCGCGTCAAGGCCAAGCTCAAGGGCTTCGTCAACCCGCCGCAGCAAACGCTGCGCGATTACCCGCCAACCGACAATTCGGTTCCTGGCCATTATGCGCGTGCTTATGCGTGGCACCGGTCGGCCTATCCTGACAAGGCGATCGTCGAAGCCGATGCGCTGTTGAAAGCGGTTCCCGGTGATCCCTATTTCCTCGAACTGAAGGGGCAGGTGCTGCTCGAATCGGGGCGTCCTGCCGAAGCCTTGCCGCTGCTGCGCGAGGCTGTGGCGAAGACCAACGCTCAGCCGCTGATTGCCTCGCTGTTCGGTCATGCGCTAATCGCTACTGAAGATGCGAAGAATTTTGCCGAGGCTGCGACGATACTCAAGGCATCGGTCGCCAAGGATAATGACAATCCATTCGCCTGGTATCAGCTTGGGGTGGTCTATGATCGCACCGGCGATAGCCCGCGCGCGGCGATGGCAAGTGCCGAACGCTTCCAGCTCGAAGGCCGGTCGAAACTTGCGCTCGCCAATGCCGAACTTGCGGTGCGGACCTTGCCGCAAGGTTCGCCCGACTGGATCCGCGCGCAGGATATCGCGCTCGTTGCGCGCGAATCGGTCGCGCAGGAAAAGAAGAAACGGTGAAGGGGCGTGAGATTGTGATCGGGGGATTGGCGATGCTGCTGGGCGCGGCAGGCGCTGTGGTCGCGGGCAGTGTGTCAAGCGAGCCGGTCGCTGCGACCGACAAGGCCGCAATCGAAAAGATTGTCCGCGAATATATCCTCAACCACCCCGAAATCCTCCCCGAAGCGATGCGGAATCTGGAGGCGCGCGAAGGTGCCAAGGCGGTTTCGACCAACCGCAAGGCATTGGAAACGCCGTTCGGCACTGCATGGGAAGGCGCGGCCGATGCCGATGTCACGCTTGTCCAGTTCTTCGACTATAATTGCGGATATTGCCGTGCTGCGCGGGCCGACATCGATAAGCTGATCGCCGAAGACCCCAAGCTGCGCGTCGTCTATCGCGAAGTGCCTATCCTGGGCGAAGACAGCCTCAAGGCATCACGCGCCAGCCTCGCTGCCGCGCAAGGCGGCAATTATATCGCGTTCCACAAGGCACTCTACGATGCCGGGCGCGCAACTGCCAAATCGATTGGTGACGTGCGCAATCGGGTGAAGCCCGGCGGCGAAGATAACGCGGGCAAGATCGACGCCGAAATCAACGCCAACGTCGGCCTGCTCCGCGACCTTCAACTGACAGGCACCCCCGGCTGGGTGGTCGGCGATCAGGTGCTGAACGGCGCGGTGGGGTACGATGCACTCAAGGCCGCAATCGCCGAGGCGCGGACTAAGGGTTGAGGCAGGCATCCGGGTTCTGGTGACGGCAGTGCCTGCTTGCAACCAGACTTTGGCCGATAGCGTTCTAAACTCTGGCTTCGAAAGCTGCTTTTGCCCCAGAGTCGATTCATGGTGGACTTGGGGTTCACCCAAAGCCCCAAAGGCCCAAAGGATCTGATCGCGTTCGGGCTGCGGTTGCATGGCCTTTGGTTCTTTAGGGCTTTGGGTGAAACCGGTATCTGACGACTTCACAGCCGTGACGGCCGATCTCGACGAGATTGCGGTCGTTTGTTGATCGGTAAAGATCGCAAAAAAAGACATTGAGATTGCAAACTCGGTTGGCGCGTGCGAGCCTTGTCTCATGAAGCAATACCTTGTCATGGCGGCGCTTGTCGCATCGGTAAGTGCTGCAGGGGCCGCCGACGCTGCTCGGCCGGAAATGAGGTTGCTTGCCGAGATGAAAGCAGCTTGCGGGGGCGCGGCTTGGGACCGGGTTGAAAGCTGGCACGAGAAAAGTGAAGCCGACATCAAGGGTATGCCGCCAATTCAAAATGAAGTCTGGCACGACATGCAATCGCTCAAATCGTCGATGACGAGCTTTGCAAATGGCCAAGCGATCCGCAAAACCGGTTACAACGGTATATCGGCCTGGCGGGTCGGTCCTGATGGCAAGGTCATGGTCATATCGGACGGAGCACTTCTTCGAAAACAGCGCCGCGACGCATATCTGAGCAGCTTTGGCTGGTTCTTTCCAAAGCGCTTCCCCGCGAAGTTCAAGCTCCTTGCAGATGGAAGCCGCGATGGGCTGAATTACAGGGTTCTTCACATTGATCCGAAGGACGCAGACCCGCTGGAGTTATGGATCGATCCATCAAGCCATTTGGTACGCCGCATCGTTGCTGGAAACGAGTATGCAGAACTGTCTGAATACAAGACATTTGGCGGCGTTTGCACGGCAACCATAGGGCGTCAGGGCAACGGGACACCCGAGCAAGATATGCTGTTGCGGGTTATTGAGGTTCGAACATCACAAAGAGCACCAGCGACCGCTTTCGATCCTCCAAGCCCTTAAAGCTGCCTGTCCGCTCCCCCCGACATTCCAGCCGTCCCATTCCGCTGAATCTTGACAAATAGGACAAAACCTGCCACCAAAAAGCGGTCATCGTTTATGGGAGGCTCGTCATGCCAAATCACACCCCGCAATCGCAAGGAAAGTGGGGATCGCCTTGCCCGCATCGCTTGCCCAAAGCCGCATTCGCGCGCTGACGTGTCGTCAACTTTGTCAACTTCCAACTTTGCAGCCTACCTGCACAGTGTTCGTCAGTGCGATCTTGCATGGTCCCGAATCACGCTGGAACCGGCGGTTCGACATAGGCGGCGGCCTTCGCCAGCGCTTCATCGGGTGCGGCGAGGATTGCGCGGTACAGGTCGTCGCTGGGGTAGTGCATGTGCGGTTTGGCCGCATCATAGGGCGGCTGGGGAACGGGGCTCGTCCCGGCGTAGGCCGCAGGCGACCTGTAGCGCGCGACATCGTCCGCCCCGATGCCAGCGCGTTCGCACACTGCCGGATCGATCCAGCGTTCGGGTACCAGTTCGCGCGCGGGGCAGGCGATTTCCAATGTCATGTCATCGGGTCCGGCGAAATAGATCGACTTGCAAAAGCCATGATCGAGCGGCCCCATCACGTTGACGCCGTGGCTCCTGATCCGGTCGCGGCAAGCGAGCAGGTGTTCCTCATCGTCCGCCGCAAGTGCGATGTGCTGGAGCGTTCCCGACGCCGATGTGCCGCCCCCCCAGCCCGCATGTGTCTTCCCAATCTCGCGCGCGATCTCCCCCACCCCGGGCAACTGGACCACCGAAAAGTAATTGGTTTCACCGAGTTTGAGAAAGGCATGCAGCCCGCCGGGAACGCCGTGCATGTCGAAAATCGCCACCAAAGGCGCGCCGACCACCTGGCTGAAAAATTCGATGTGCTGTTTGATGTCGGCAGCCATGAAGGCGACGTGATGGACTCCGTTTGGGGCTTGCGTCATGGGTCAGGCTCTCCTCGTTTTCTGCCACATCTTAACCGCTCATCTCGAGCGAAGTCGAGAGATTTGGGTGCGCGACTGTCTCTCGACTTCGCTCGACATGAGCGGATTTGTTTGTCAGGCACGCTCGTCGATATTGGGAGGACCAAGAGCCGATGAGCATCGTTCGCGAACCCTATGGCTTTGTTCATGCCGATTCCGGCCGCCTCAAGGAAACCTATGGCGGGCCGTCAGGAATGGTATTCGTCGAGTGCATGCGCATCCGGCCAGAAAACGGCACCGCGAAAACTTGCATCCTGTTCAGCCACCCGATCGGTGGCGGCGCGTTCCTGCCGCTGGTGACGGCACTCGCCCATGCCGGGCATCACGTGATCTATTGCAACCCGCGCTATCGCGGCAACGATACCGCGCTGATCATGGAAAAATGCGTTCTCGATCTCGGCGCGTGCATCGCCGATCTCAAGCAACGCTTCGGCTATGAACAGGTGGTGCTCGGCGGCTGGTCGGGCGGCGGGTCGCTCTCGCTTTTCTATCAGGATCAGGCGACCAACCCGACGATCACGCACACCCCTGCCGGTGACGTGTGCGATCTCGTCGCGGCCAATCTGATCCCCGCCGATGGCGTATTGCTGCTCGCAGCGCATATCAGCCGCGCGGTGACGATGACTGAATGGCTCGATCCTTCGATTACCGATGAGGACCGCCCGTTCGAGCGCGATGCGCACCTCAACATCTACAGCGCCGATTGTCCTGCGCAGCCGCCCTATAGTGCCGATTTCGTTGCGGAGTTTCGTGCCGCACAGCTCGCGCGCAACCGGCGGATTACCGCGCGGGTGAAGGCGGAACTTGCCGCGCTGAAAGCTGGACATGAGCCCGATGCCGAACGCTGCTTTACGGTGCAGGGCACGATGTGCGACGTCCGCTGGCTCGATCCCGCCCAAGACCCGTCGGATCGTGAGCCCGGTACTTGCTACCTCGGCGATCCGCGCATCGCCAATGACGGCCCGGTGGGGCTGGCGCGCTTCACCACGCTGCGATCCTGGCTGTCACAATGGAGCTATGATGACAGCCGCGCCGATGGGCTGGGCAATGCGAGCCGTGTGACCTGCCCGACGCTGGTTATCTCGAATTCCGCCGATCTCGCCTGCACGCCGAGCCACGCTGACCGGCTGTTTGCGGCCGTCGCCAGCGCTGACAAGACGATGGTGACGATCAAGGATGCCGATCATTACTACATGGCGCGGCCCGATCTGCTGCCGCAGGCGGCGGGAACCGTGTCGTCGTGGATGCGCGAGCGTGGCTTCTGAAACATCTTTACGCCATCGGATTGGGAAGCAACCAGCGGCACCACCGTCATGGCTGCCCGCGCAGGGTGCTGGCAGCGGCGTTGCGAGAACTTCCGGGAACTGTGGTGACGCAGTCAACCATCGTGCAGTCGCGTCCGATCGGGCCATCGCAGCGCACTTACGCCAATGCCGCTGTGCTGCTCCGGTCGAAGCTCGAATTACCCCAAATGCTCGGACGACTGAAGGCCATCGAAACAGAGTTCGGGCGCAGGCGACTCGGCCAGCGCTGGCGCGCACGCGTCCTCGATCTCGATATTCTGCTGTGGAGCGGCGGCATATGGGCCAGCCCCGGATTGGTTGTGCCGCACCCGCGGTTGGGCGAACGCCGCTTTGTCCTTCGTCCGCTCGAACAGATCGCACCTCGTTGGCGCGACCCCCTGACATATCTGACAATCCGGCAGTTGCGTGTTCGCCTTGACCGCCCCCGCCCGCACGACTAGGGCAGCCGCCGCACACATTGCTGCGGCATGTGGGGCCCTTAGCTCAGTCGGTAGAGCAACTGACTTTTAATCAGTAGGTCGCTGGTTCGAACCCAGCAGGGCTCACCATATTTGGGTGAGGCGGTAGAGACTGCCCAACAGGACTCACCAT
>JANOQL010000141.1:0-5386 GCA_031414835.1 Sphingomonadales bacterium
GCCGCCATGCAGAGCGCGCGGCGATCAGCGCCTTTTTGGCATCGAACAGCGTGCCTTTGCAAACCAGCTTGATCCTCGAAGGTGCCAACGGATCGGGCAAATCGCGATTGTCGGGCTTTGCCGCCGATGAAGCGAGCCGCAACGGACGGACGCCGATCGTGTGTCGCGCCGGGCTTTTGGGACGATCGACACCCCTGTTTGCTTGGCGCGATCCGCTGGCAGCCTTGCTTCGCGCGCGTGCGGGCGCGCGCGATCAAACGCCGCAAGAAACGCTCGCAGAACTGGTGCAGCTCGCAGGTGGCGGCGATACCGATATCGGATCGGTGGCCGCATTGTTCGGCATCGATGCCGCGTCGCCAGCTGAGGTCGAGACCGATCCTGTTGTTGCACGTCGGTTGCGGGCAGCAGCCGTTACGGGATTGATCGGAGATCGCCCGCACCTCATTATATTCGAAGATGCGCACTGGCTCGATGATACATCGATGGCGTTGGCGCGCGATCTTCGCAAGGCGGCACCGCAACACCGGTTTTTCTTCGCAAGTCATGCGCCTGCCCCTGATTCGCTGGCGCGCGGACATGGCGATCCAGTGCGATTGTCGATCGGGCCGCTCGACCGTACTGAAACTGCCGAGCTTGCCGCAAGCCTTTTAGGGCCGTTCGATCCCAAGCATCCGTTTGTCGACTGGTTGCAGGCGCGCAGCGCAGGCAATCCGATGTTTGCGCGTTCGCTAATTGCGTTGCTGCCGCCTGACATTGCCGAAACCGCGCTCAAGACCCCGGGCGCATGGCGCAAGGCGAAGGCCACCCTTGAGCGCAGCGACATGCCTGCAACGATCGAAGGCGCGATCCTTGCGCGGTTCGGCAATTTGCCGCCGACGCAGCTCGGGTTGCTCAAGGCGGCGAGCGTGATCGGCGATGCGTTCGATATTCCGGCACTGATCGCGCTCGGCACCCCATCGTCGCCTGCCCAGATTGCCGAAGACCTGTCTGCGCTAACGACGAACGGTATCCTGATTTCAAATGACAGCACCGCGCTCCCCGAATGGCGCATCGCCGATGAACTGACGCGCACCGTTGTTTATGATTCGCTGCCGCGGCAGCTCCAGCGCGAACTCCACCGCCGCGCGGCCACCTACGCGACGGCGGCCATAACGAGCGACCCGGCGCAAACCGCACATCACTGGATCGAAGCCGGGTTGCCCGCACGCGCGTTTACGCCGTTGCGCAAAGCCGGTCTGCTGGCGAAGCGTGCCGGCGCCTATGGCACGGCCGTATCGTTGTGGAAGACTGCGCTCGATCTTCTCGAAAGCGGGCAGCTTGGCGCAGCGCGGACGGGCAAGCTGCGCCGCGCGATGCTCCACCGCGATCTTGCCTTTGCGTCGTGGCGGTTGGGCGAACCGGCGCAAACGATCGAACATTGCTATGCCAGCCTTGACGGCCTGTGGGCCGGCGCGCCGACGACGACGGCCGGATGGATCATAATGCTCGCCCGTCAGAGCCTGGGGCTCGGCTGGCAAGTCATCCGGCCAAGCGTCGCGCAGGCCAACCGCAGCCGCGAAGAGCGGGCGAACGATTCGCTGCGGCTCAACAATGGCGTGCGGCTGATCGAGGCATTTTACTTCTCGCAAGGCGCGCTGCCTGCGGCAGCCATCGCAGTTTATGGTGCGCGGATCGCCGAGCGGACAGGCGAGCTGGCCTATGGCGCCCGGCCCTATGGCTTTCTTGGATATCTTGCAGGGTCACGTGGCTGGCACAGGATCGCGCGCTTTTGTTTTGATCGCCCGCGAAAGGATTGCCTCAGCAAGCGCGACTGGCCGAGCCTTTCGCAAAGCGTGCATGGCGAAACCATGTATCTGCTGACGCAGGGTCGCTGGGCCGATGCGATCGACCGCGCACGCTTTGGCCGGACGCTGGCGCGCAAGGTCAACAAGAGCGCCGATACCGGATCGATCACGACGATGATCGGCCTCGGGCATCTCATGGCAGGAGATTTCGTCGCGATGCGGAGCGCGTTCGAACAGGTTGAGGCGATCGCTTACGCCAAGGCAAACGACCATTATCTGCTATTTGCGCGCGAAGCGATCGGCCAGATCGAACTGGTGTCCGGATCGCCGCAAAAGGCCGAATCGCTTCTGGTGCAGGCCGCCAGCCTTGCCAAGAGTGTGCGCGATTTGCAGTCTGCACTGATCGCCGAAGCGTTGCTTGCCAATACGCTGGTGCGGCTGGGCCGCTTTGGAGAGGCACTTGCAATGATGCCTGCCTTGCTCGATCGTGCCGAAACAACCCCGATGGTCAATTTCGGCACCTGGTATGGCTTTGGCGCCGCCGCCGAGGCTGCAACTGGCATCTACGCTGCGCTGGGACCAGCAGAAAATGGCAGCAATCGCAGCAATGCGCTGCGCGCCGTATCGGCGCTGTCACGGTTTGCCCGAAGCTATGCCGTTGCAGCGCCGCGCGCCTCTTTGATCGACGGGCAACTCAACGCGCTTGGCGGCAATCATGCCGCAGCAGTGAAATGCTGGGAACGTGGTTTGCGCGCAGCCGAAGCCATCGGGATGCGGCACGACCTTGCCCGGCTGCACCACGCGCTTGCCCGTGCGCCCGGCGTCAGCGAAGAGGCGCAGCGCCATCATGGCGAACAGGCGGCTGCCTTCACTGCCTTATGCGGCGTAAAAGACTTGCCGCCATTGCCAACCCGCTTTGCCCCAACTGACTGAGGAGCCTGACGATGCCCTTGCCCAAATATGTCTCGACCGGTGACCGCATCGTCGGCTTCGGTCCTTATCTTCAGGAAGGCACGATCCTCCATAACTGGTGCGTCGATGGCGAAAAGGATCGCATCCAGGCCAAGCTCGACACGATGTTCGCCGAACCGTCGGGCGGCGAAGTGCGCTATACGCCGCTGACGTCGAAGCTGTTCCTGTCGGTTGCCGAAATCGCGCGGATCGTGCCGCAAAACCCGATCGATCTGGTGCGCGGCGGGGTTCCCGAAATCGACGTGACGATCTGGTCGGTCGCGCACCGCGAAGGCGGCGGGTTGCTCGATATGAAATGGATCCCGCTCTGGCTCGGCGTCGATAATGACTGGGCGATGGCCACCGGGCGCGAAGTCTATGGCTTCCCCAAGGAAATCTGCACCTTTGAATTCGATCCGCAGCTGCCCGATCCCGCCGATCCGCGCAGCTTCAAGACCAACGCGTTCGCGATCCCGCATTATTCGCAAGCCGCGACGCCAACATGGCTGCCGTTGTTCGACATCAAGCCGATCACAGGCGAAGATTTCACCCCGCCTGAAACCAGCTTTTGGGATAAGGTCGAAGGCTTTGCCGAAAAAGTCGTCGAACGCGTTGGCGAACACATCATCGAAGGCGCACTCCAGATCGCATCCGAACAGGCCATCGCGCGCGCGATCAAGGGCGAAGCGGTCGTGCTGCCCTTCCTCAAGCAATTCCCCGATGCCGCCGATCCGACCCGCGCGTGTTATCAGGCAATCATCGAGGCGGGAACGACGATCAACACCTTCCGCAAGGGCGGGATGACCAACACCGATTATGAGATCACCGTCCACAGCTACGACACGCATCCGGTCGCGGCCGAGCTGGGCATTGCCACGGGGCCGCAAAATGTGGGGCCTGCGGTCTGGGTCGATTTTGATTTCACGATGGATTTGGGCCACGAAGTCTGGCGTGCAGACACGGGGCGCTGAACGATGGCTGGACTATATTTCGAAGAGTTCGTGATCGGGCAGCGGTTCGTTCACGAAATCCGCCGCACCGTGACCGATATGGACAATATGCTGTTTTCGTCGATGACGTATAACCCCGCACCGATCCATATCGACCATGCCTATGCCGCGACCACCGAATTTGGAAAGCCGCTGGTCAATTCGCTGTTTACACTGGGGCTCGTCATCGGGCTGTCGGTGCAGGATACCACCTTCGGCACGACGATTGGCAATCTGGGGATGAGCGAGACCGTGTTTCCCGCGCCCGTTTTTGCAGGTGACACGATCCGTGCCGAAACCGAGGTGAAGGCCGTTCGCGAAAGTGCATCGCGACCGACGCAGGGCATCGTGACCTTCGAGCACACCGGCCTGAACCAGCGGAACGAAGTGATTTGCCGGACAGTGCGCAGCGCGCTGATGATGAAACGGCCATGAGGCTGCGCTCGCTGCTGTTCGTGCCGGGCGATAGCGCGCGCAAGTTCGAAAAAGCGCGCGGGACAGGCGCCGATGCGCTGATCCTCGATTTGGAGGATTCGGTGGCACTGGCGGCAAAGCATGATGCGCGCGCGCACGTCGCGTCGCTCATCGACCAGGCCCCGCGCGATTGGGCGCTGTTCGTGCGCCCCAATCCTGCCGATACCGGGTTGCTCGGTATGGATCTTGATGCTGTCGTACGCCCCGGCCTCGATGCGTTGTTGATTCCCAAAGCCGAAGGTGCCGATGACATCGCGGCGATTGGCGCAAAGCTCGATGCGCTTGAGGCGGCGCAGGGCATGGCGCCCGGATCGGTCAAGATCGCCGTCGTCGCGACAGAAACGCCGCGCGCGGTATTCGGGCTGGCGAGTTACACGCCGCCGCATCCGCGATTGATCGCGCTGACCTGGGGTGCGGAGGATCTGGGAGCTGCCGTGGGTTCGACCGCCAATCGCGATGAAACCGGTCAGTTCACCGAACCTTATCGCATCGTCCGCAGCCTGTGCCTGTTTGCGGCTGCTTCGGCAGGCGTCGCACCGCTCGATACCCTGCACGCCGATTTCTGCGATCTGGCAGGCCTCGAGGCCGATTGTCGTGCCGCGCGGCGCGACGGCTTTGTCGGACGGCTCGCGATCCATCCCGATCAGGTGGCAGTGATCAATGCCGCCTTCACACCGACTGAGGCAGAGATAGATCATGCTCGCCGGATCGTCGATGCCTTTGCCGCCAATCCGGGGATTGGCACCTTGGGCCTCGACGGCAAGATGATCGACCTGCCGCATCTGAAGGCAGCGCAAAGGCTGCTTGGAGGGGTGTAGTTCCTCCGTCGGTACAAACCCCGTCTACCCTGAGCTTGTCGGACTCGAAGAGGGCGCTCTGCGCCAACGGCTGCCCTATTCTGGACACTGCGGTATCAAGAAAAGGGCAGGGCTTCGACAAGCTCAGCCTGAACGGATTTTTGGTTCAGTTGCCGCACTCTACCCCGTGGCCTTCCGAAACAAGGTCCGGTCATCCTCGCGAAAGCCGCGGGTCCAGATGATCCAGCCATAAATGCCAAGGATGGCGGGTATCCCGAACGCGATTTCGATCCATTCGGGCAAACGGATGAAGATCTGCCCGACCATGATGGCTGCCGCCGCTGCCCCCAGGATCGACCAGCGCCACACCGACACGGGCGCATCGAGCAAT
>JANOQL010000142.1:0-5905 GCA_031414835.1 Sphingomonadales bacterium
GTTCAGGCTGTTTTCGGGAAATGGAATGCCGAGTTTTTGTGCGACATCGGGAATACCATATTCGGAAACGCCGATCGAAAACAGTTTTCCTTCATAGGCGTGAGGCGCAACCGACAATGTAAACTCTGTCTCGTCGTTAAACTCTCCGCCCAGCAATGCGACCGACGGAAAATTGGCCACATGAATTCGCTCCCCCATATCGAGGAGGGCGAACCGTGCGAGGGTGTTGATATTTTCGCCGCAACACAGCGTGCCCAATCCGCCGAAGGGCGTATCGAAAACGCTCAGCGTCGATCCATCGCCACCTGACCATGCCTGTTTTTCGCTCACGGTCGGGATCAATTTGCGGTGCTTGCCTAGCACTTCGCCGTTTGGCCCGAATACCACATTGGTATTGTAAAGCGTGCCGATACGGCCGGCGTCACGCTCGGTAATCCCGACCACCGCAGTGACGCCCAACTCTCCGCAAACCTTGGCGATTGCGGCGATTTCCGGGCCATCCATCGCAACCGCCTGATCTTGCAAAATCATCTGCCAGCCCATCGTCTGGTTGAACGGAAGCGAGAACACCCAATACGGGAAGCCGGGAATGAAACTTTCGGGAAATGCGATGATATCCGCGCCACCGGCAGCGGCGGTTCGCAATAGCGCTATGACCTTTTCGGTTGTCGCCGCCCGGTCCATCCAGACAGGGCTTTCCTGAACGGCTGCCGCCCGAAACTGTGTTTCAGTCATCTGTGATCTTTTCTAAAGACGGGATTCAGCCAATGTTGCCGAGGGCTTTTGACCAAAGCGCATTTTGTAGAGTTTGGAGAATTGACTGAAGTTGGCAAACCCAGCCGCAAGCGCAGCTTCACTGACCGACTTTGGCTTTGCCGCTGGTTTGGCAAGATTCTGGCGAGCCGCATCCAGCCGCATGTCGCGCAGATAGTTCATAGGGCTCGTCCCGCGCCAGCGCTGGAAGCCGTAGAACACGGTCCGCACACTGACCCCAGACGCGTTCACGATATCGTCCATCGATATTTCATTCTCGAAATTGGCGCGAAACATATCCTCCACCCGTTTGACATAATAGGGCGCAGGGCTGCGGTTGTGCTGCGCCATTTCGTCTGTGCAGCTGTGTTCGACTTCGCTGAGAAGCATCATGATCAGGCTCTGCCGCAAATGGTAGGCGACGTGCTGATTTTCGAAGACGCTTGCGCCCGGCATTGTGTAGTTTTGCGGCAACTGCGCCAGGTTTCGGATCCAGTCGCTGATGCCCGGATCGGCAGTCAGCTCTGTGAACAACACTTCGGTTGCGGGCTTCCGCCCCAAAGTTTTGTAAATCGCACTATCGATTTCCTGCTGCGCAATTCTGACGATGAACTGCTGGCAGCCCCCCGTCCAATGCTCGATTGCCTCCTGTTCGGGGCGCAAGATGAAAATCTGTCCCGGAAGAGCCGTAAAGCTCTGCCGCCCGCTGGTGACATGGCACACGCCATCGACGACAAAATGGAACGAATGAAGCGCAGCTTTTTCAACCTTTCGAACCTTGAAAGCATCCTCATAGTCGAGGCGGATCGAATGGATGATCAGCCCGCCAACATTCGAGACTTGATGATCGAACGAGCAAAATCCGGGGCGGATATCGATCTCGAATTTCTGCGTTCCAGGATCGCTCAGAATGTGATCGCAGCACGTCGAAAGGTCGGTGGTGTGAAACGCCTGAGTGGAAAATGCCTGAGTGGGAAATGCCATTGGTTCCGCCTGCCTCCTCTCGCTTTTATCGCGCAATGCTAACAGAGCGGATTGTGCCTCTCTATAAGTGGAGACCGATAGACGCCATCACCATCAAACCATACCTAGCGATGTGTTGCGGGGTTTGCGCTTTCGGAGGGTGAAATGGATCGAAGTCGATTCGCCAGTCACGGATTCCGCCCATATCTCTCCACCGTGTCCGGTGATGATCGATTTGGACAGGATCAGGCCGATCCCGAAGTTTTCGGTTTTGGTCGATGATCGCGCCTGAAATAATGTGTCGACCTGATTTTTTTCCATTCCCGTGCCGCGATCTGAAACGATGAATTCGACAAACTGGGGTCCATGTTCCCTGACAAGGATGCGCACTTCGCGCCGTGCAGGCTCGACCGCGTCCATCGATTGCACGGCGTTCATGATCAGATTGAGAATGACCTGACCGATAAGCGTCTTGTCACACCAAGCCGACTGACCGATCGCTTCGATCTCGATCTTGATGATCGCATCCCATTCCTTGGCCTGAAAGCTGATGAGAGCCTCAATCTCGGCGAGGACTTCTTCGACTTTGAGAATGCGCCGATTCACCGTCCCCCGCGACGTAAAATCGCGCGTGCTCTTCATGATCCGCGACGCGCGCTCAGCCTCTGCCTCGATCTGCTGTATGGCCCATGCAAGATCGGAATTGCCGGGCAGTGCCGCGATCGTCCTCGCGCATCCGGCCGCATAGTTGCGGATCGCTGCAACGGGCTGGCCGAGTTCATGGGCAATCGCCGATCCCAATTCGGCGATTGTCCGATACCGCGCAAGATATTGCATCTCTTCGAGCCGATGCTGCGCTTCGCGCTGCGCCTCAACCCGCGCCGTCACATCGCGGAAGTTGATCAGATATCCGCCAACATCTTCATGATGCCTCAAATCGCGCATACTGGCTTCGTGATGTCGATACTCGCCGTCTGCATGGCGGATGCGATATTCGATGGTGACCGTCTTGTTGCTAGCAGAAGACAAGCTGCGAACGTATTTCCGAAGTCGTTTGTTGTCATCTGGGTGGATGAAAAGATCGACTTTCTTTCCGCAAAAATCATCCTCGCTGTAGCCGAGGATCGAGAATATCGATGGCGCAGCGTAAAGCACCAACCCGTCAGCATCGGCAATCAGCGTGCCGCCGAACGAGTCCGTCAGCAATCGGCGGAGTTGTTCTTCGCGTCGTTGCGCAATCAGTTCGGGGCCAATGTCGCGGATCTGCACGACGACTAGTTGCCGACCATTCCAGTCAGGCAAAGGGAATGCGGTGGCCTCGATCGGCAGTTCTTCGTCATCCTTGTTGCGAATGCGCCATTTTGCTGTTTCTCGCCCTTGCCGTACCGCCGCCAGCATCCGGTCGATCGCCCTGTCGCTGCCATATTCGATTGATCGCGACATCAGGTCAGCCAGCGTTAGCGACGGCATGTCTTCCTGGTGATACCCATGGAGCGCGGCTGCCGCCCGATTGGCCCAGATCACATCGCCTGTATGCGCATCATGAACGATGGCGCATTGTTCCGAATGATTGAAGATGGTCTCGAAATCGATGCCTTGTGGCATAGCCGCAGGTGTCGAATGCCGGATCGACATGGCTAGTTTTGCCAGTCGGGCTTGTGGCTCAACACGTCTTTGACAAGCGCCGCGACCGATGGCGTCTTGAATTTCCGTTTGATACTTGTGCGGTGCACATCGACGGTTTTTTCGCTGATCCCCATTTCATAGGCGATGATTTTGCTTTGTTTGCCGCGAACGACTTCGCGTAGCACTTCTATTTCGCGTCGGGACAGCAATTGAAAACGGGCATCGAAGCCGACATTCTCCATTCGCCGGGCATGATCGTGTCCGGCGTTTGCAAGGGCACGCGTGATCAACGCCAGCATGTCGGACGGGTCATAAGGCTTCTCGATAAAATCGAATGCGCCTGCCTTGATCGCGTTCACCGCCATGCTGAGCGTGCCGTTTGCTGTTACGAAAATCACTGGCCATGCAATTCCGCGTTCGAGAATAATTTCATAAAGATCGAGGCCTGTCATCACGGGCATCCTCACGTCGATCACAATGCAGCATGGCTGGTCGGGATCGAAGGTTGCAAGGAATGCCTGAACAGACTGAAAGCAACGCGCTTCGATGTTGGACCCGCTCAGCAGCCATGCCAGCGATGTGAGCATCCCCTCATCATCGTCAATGGCATAGACGATCGGAGCGACCCGATCTTTTGTACGGTCTTCGCAATGCTCGAGCCGGGTGATCTGGTTCAGGATTGTCATTGCAGTTCCTGTCGCGCCCGGACGAGATCCAGCGCAATATCGACGAGCATGTCCTCTTGTCCGCCTACCATCTTGCGTTTGCCAGCTTCTATGAGGATCGAGCGGGTGTCTAGCTCATGGTCGGCGGCAGCCTTTTCGGCATGACGCAGGAAGCTCGAATAGACGCCGGCATAGCCTAGGGTCAGCGTTTCTCGATCGACGCGGACGGGGCGGTCTTGCAGCGGACGCACAAGCTCTTCGGCGGCGTCCATCAGCGCAAACACGTCGCAGCCATGCTGCCAGCCGTAAATGTCAGCAGTGGCGATGAACACTTCGAGCGGCGCATTGCCCGCTCCTGCGCCCATGCCAGCGAGTGAAGCATCGACTCTCATGATGCCGTTTTGAACCGCCACAATCGAGTTGGCGACGCCAAGGCTGAGATTGTGATGTGCGTGAACGCCACGTTGCGTTTCTGGTTTCAATACCCTGTCATAGGCCTGGCAACGGGCAGCGTAGCCGTCCATCGTCAAAGCGCCGCCGCTATCGGTGACATAAACGCAATGTGCGCCATATTCCTCCATCAGCAGCGCCTGTTGTGCCAGAGCCTCCGGCGGCGACATATGGCTCATCATCAAAAAACCCGACACGTCCATGCCAAGGTTGCGCGCGGCCTCGATATGTTGCCTGCTCACATCCGCCTCGGTGCAATGCGTCGCGATGCGAACAGAGCGCACCCCGAGTTCATAGGCACGCTTCAAATTATGGATTGTGCCGATGCCGGGCAATAGCAGCGTTGTAAGGACGCTGTGTTCAAGCACTTCGGCAACCGCGCCGATCCAGTCCCAGTCGGTGTGCGCACCGAAGCCGTAGTTGAAGCTGGAGCCTTGCAACCCGTCACCATGCGCGACCTCGATGGCATCGACACCCGCTTTGTCGAGCGCTCTGGCGATCGCGCGGACATGATCGAGGCCATATTGATGGCGGATCGCGTGCATCCCGTCGCGCAGCGTGACGTCCTGGATGTAGAGTTTTTGCACACTGGGATCGAAAGTCATGCCGCCGCAGCCGCTTGCATCCTGAGTGCGACCCTTTCGGCCGTCTTGAGCGCAGCCGATGTCATAATATCGAGGTTCCCCGCATAGGCTGGCAGATAATGCGCCGCGCCTTCGACTTCGATGAAGACGGTTACCTTCAAGCCGGTAAAACTTTCGCCCATCTCGGCGATAAGGATTGGCTGATTGCTGCCGATGCGTTCGAACTGCACGGCCTGCTTCAACCGATAGCCTGGAACGTAAGTTTGCACTTCGGCAACCATCGATTCAACAGATGCACAAATCGCTTGCCGGTCTGCGTCGTTGGTCAGGCAATACACTGTGTCGCGCATGATTAGCGGCGGTTCGGCGGGATTGAGCACGATGATGGCCTTGCCGCGCCGCGCACCGCCAATGCTCATAATGGCAGCACTGGTCGTTTCGGTGAATTCGTCGATATTGGCACGAGTTCCAGGTCCGGCCGATTTCGACGCGATCGAGGCGACGATCTCGGCATAATGTACCGGCGTCACACGGTTGACTGCGGCAACAATCGGGATGGTGGCCTGTCCGCCGCACGTCACCATATTGACATTGGGGGCATCGAGGTTCGCGTCGCCATTGACTGGCGGGATCGTATAGGGGCCGATGGCTGCCGGTGTCAGGTCGATCACGCGCTTTCCGTGGCTTTGAAGGATCGTATTGTGGTGTCTGTGCGCGCCTGCCGAGGTTGCATCAAACACGATCTCAATGTCTTTGAAACTTGGCAACGCGACCAGCCCTTCAATGCCGTCCGCTGTCATCGGCACGCCCAGCCGTTTGGCGCGTTTCAAACCGTCCGAGTCCGGATCGATCCCGACCAGGGCA
>JANOQL010000143.1:0-6028 GCA_031414835.1 Sphingomonadales bacterium
GCAACTTTGGGTTTGCCTTCGGTTTCGGCGCTGTACGATCGTCCATCGACCGCGGGAATATCGGCTGGTGCCGCATGCGCTATTTCGGCTTCTGTGCCGAATGTGAACGTCAGATCACGACCGCCGGCGCTGTCGCGGAACACCACATCGCGTTCGGGCCCGCCGAGCCGCACCAGCTCGAACGGCTGGCCGGACACAAGGCAGAATGTGCCGCTTTCCCCAAGCGGATATTGCCACCACGCCGCATCGATTGTCGCAGTGCCTGCCTGAGCCAGGGCGCCTCGCATCGGCGGTGCACTGATCGCAGGCGAAGCAGGCGGCCTTGTGCGCGCTGCGCCCGGTCTTGTGCGTGCGGCCCCTGTCGCGCCGATGCCGGTCGGTAACGCAGCAACCGCCGCAAGCCGCTTTACCCGTTTGCGTTTTTTGACAAGTTCTTGAATCAACTGGAGCCGCGATGAATTTTCGACAGGGCGCTTGCCGATCCGTGTCTTGACGATGCCGCGCAATTCCCAAGCCCCGGCCTTGTCGATCAGCCCGATCACTGAGCCGCGCTGCAAATCGATCGCGCTGCCCTTTGCCAACACCTGGCCGACCGGAAACCGGACAGCGTCGGGGCCGGTTGCTCTGACGATAACCGCCTGCGCCGCAAGGGGCGATGCGCCGATAGCGCCGGCGATCAGCGTGGCAGCGACGCCCGCCTTCGTGATCATCGAAACGGCAAATCCAGCCCGGCCGGGCTTTTGGTGAAAATCTCGCACCCTGTTTCGGTGATGCCGATGCTATGTTCGAACTGCGCCGATAACGACCTGTCACGCGTCACCGCCGTCCAGCCATCCTCGAGAACTTTGCTATCGGCGCGGCCGATATTGATCATCGGCTCGATCGTGAAAAACATGCCGGGTTTGAGTTCGGGGCCGGTTCCTGCCTTGGCGGCGTGGACGACCTCAGGCGCATCGTGAAACAGCCGCCCGATGCCATGCCCGCAAAAATCGCGGACCACGCCATAACGATGGCGTTCGGCGAACTTCTGGATCGCTGCGCCGACATCGCCAAGGTGATTTCCGGGCTTTGCGGCCTCGATCCCCAGCATCATCGCCTCATAGGTGATTTCGACAAGCCGCCGCGCCTTGATCGGCACATCGCCGACCAGATAAGTGCGGTTGGTATCGCCATGCCAGCCATCGACGATGCTCGTCACATCGACATTGACGATATCGCCCGGCTGTAATTTCCGTGGCCCGGGAATGCCGTGGCACACCACATGGTTGACCGAAGTGCAGCAGCTATGGGTATAACCGCGATAGCCGAGCGTGGCAGGTATCGCACCCGATGCCAGCGTCTGTTCGCGGACGAAATCGTCGATTGCCTCGGTTGTCACGCCGGGAACGATAACCTCAACGAGCATATCGAGGATCGTCGCAGACAAATGCCCCGCCTTGCGCATCCCGGCAAACCCTTCGGGGCCATGGAGCTTGATCACGCCGTTGCGGCTGTGCGGCGTATCGGCGGTCACGGTCTGATATTGGGTCATCGTCACCTCACATAGCGTGACTCAGCCCGGTTTGCGAGAGGGGCTATTTCAGCACCGTCTCGGCGTCGATCAGTTGCACATCGGACATCATGTCGAGATACGCATCATAATACGCCTTGTGCGATGCCCCGACGATATTGAGCACGCGCGCACCGGGTCGGTTGCCGAACGCAGCGCGGATGTTGGCAACCATCCGCAGGTTCCGCGTTTCATTCCATGCATTGTAGACACGACCATAGTTTTGAGGTGACGCCTTGTTCATCGCCGCCCTGTAATCGATGGCGATGAATTCGACCTGCGTTGTGGGACGGTTGGTGAGGCGATACAGGTCCAGCACATCGTCACCAGTCTTCATGGCGGCTTCAACTCGGTCGAATTCATCGGCGATTGCGGATTTGGATGATCCCCAGAACCCTTGCAGGAACGTTTCGAGGCCCGCGCCTGCGAGCCCCTGAATGCTGTCCGCCGTATGATCGTCAACGGCATAGACGCGGTTCAGGCCAAGCCGGGCGGCAAGCGCCACCGCCACGTCATAGGTCTCATTGGGCTTGGCCCCTGCGCGCGTCACGATCTTGAGCAGAGCTTCGTCGATACCGTCACCGGTTTTTCGTTCGCCCTCAGCCAGTTGCAACCACTGCACGCGTGCCGACGGGCGGTCGCCTGCTGCCAGAAACAGCGAGGCGAGGCGTCGACGTTGAGCCGCAGTCGGGCTTGCGGGCCACGCGACGAGCGTCTTTTCAACTTCGGCCATTGCTGCCGAAACCGTCAGTCCCGTGGCCTTTTCAACGTCTTCGGTCGGCCAGCAATAACTCTCGAACATCCCGGGGTAGCGCGCTTCGTATCGCTTAAGCACATCGCATTGTTCGCCCGAAATGCCTTCATGGGTGATGATGTCAGGCTTGAACGCCGCCAGCTTGTCGAGCAGCGGCGTCAGCATTTCAGGGGTGACCTTTGTCTTGATCTGGCCAAGATGCGTGCTGCCGAGCGTGAGCACTTGCGTAGCTGGCCCTATGTGCTGACCCTTCCAGCTGCGCGGATCGAACGCAGGAGTTTTTGCGCTTACTGCCAATGGGGCAATCATAAGGCTGAGGGCGATCGCAGCAAGCGTCAAACGCATATCGGTTGTCTCCTGTTGAAGCGCCTCACTGTATTGTTGATATGATACAGTCAAGCATCGCAATCGACGAACCGGCTTGGCGAGGCTCTGCATTCTGCTAGGGGCGGTGGCATGACATCAGCCAAGACCGAAGACCGTATCTGGACCGCCGCGCTTTGCATCATCGGCGATGAAATCCTGTCGGGCCGCACGCAGGACAAGAATGTCGGGCAGATCGCACTGTGGCTCAATTTGCAAGGGATCCGCCTTGCCGAAGTGCGCGTTGTTCCCGATATCGAAGACGCGATCGTCGAGGCAGTCAACGCGTTGCGGGCGCGCAACGATTATCTGTTCACGACAGGCGGCATCGGTCCGACGCACGATGACATCACGGTCGATGCGATTGCCAAGGCATTGGGCGTCGGCGTGGTGCACCACCCGCAAGCGGTTGCCGTGCTTGAAAGCTATTACGAAAGCCGCGGCGGCGTGTCCGAGGCACGGATGCGGATGGCGCGGGTGCCAGAAGGGGCCGACCTGATCCCCAACCGCATGTCGGGCGCGCCCGGCATCCGCCATGGCAATATCTTCATCATGGCAGGCGTTCCGCACATTACGGCAGGGATGCTCGACGCGCTGACCGGCACTCTGGAAGGTGGCAAGCCGTTGCTTGCGCGCAGCATCGGCTGCTGGGTGCCCGAAAGCGAGATTTCGGAAATGCTCGCCGCAACCGAAAAGGCGCATCCCGGAACGCAGATCGGCAGCTATCCCTTTTTCCGCGAAGGTAAGGTCGGGTCGAACTTCGTTATTCGCGCGACCGAAGAAGCATTGCTTGTCGAGTGCGGAGACGCGCTGATTGCCGCGCTCAACGCCTTGGGCCGCGACACCACAGACGGCGGCATCTGACGCCGCGATGGCGCGCGTGCTGATCGGTTGGGAACTGGGTGCCAATCGCGGGCATGTTCATAAAATCAATTTGATCGCGAAGCGGCTGATCGCAGACGGGCATCGGGTCGATCTTGCGTTTCAACAAATCGATGCCAACGGCCCCGACGTCGATCCGCGTTTCGGGCTGTGGCAGGCTCCAGTGTGGCCCCGCCTGCTGATCGGCCAGTCGCAAAGCTACATGACGCCCTCGCTGTCGATGGGCGACATATTGGGCCGTGTCGGACTCGATCGGCCCGGTGCGCTCTCTTCGATGATCAGGGGTTGGGATGCGATCCTCGGTGCGGTTCGTCCTGATCTCGTCATCGCCGATTTCGCGCCTGCCTTGCTCATGGCAGCACGCGGGCGCGTGCGCAGCGCAACCATCGGCGATGGCTTTACCAATCCGCCTGCCAGCATGGCGCGCTTTCCCGTGCTGGGCGATAGTGCATTGCCAACGCTTGATGAAAGCGAGCTGCTCGACATTGCCGATGCCGATTTGCGTGCTGTGGGCCGCACGCCGCTTGCCGCCCTGCCGGGCATGTTTGCCGCAGATGAAAGTCTCGTCACCGCATTTGCGCTGCTCGATCCATACGCCGGAGCGCGATCGGGAAGCGCCTGTGCGCCGATCATCGATACGCCGATCGATTGCATCGCCAATCCCGATGCCAATGAACTCTTCGTCTATTTCTACAGGCTTGCCCCCGCCGATGCGCCGCTATGGCAGGGGCTTGCCGAAAGTGGACGCCGCGTGCGCATTCACTTTACCGATCCTAGCGCGCAGCACCTTCAGACATTCCGGCGGCTGGGTTTGACATTCGAACCGCGCCCGCTGCCATTCGCGCGGATTGTTGCGCAATCGCGCCTCGCGCTGTCGCATGGCGGGCATGGCTTTGTGTCGAGCTGTCTGCTGACCGGGCTGCCGCAGATTGTGGCGTGGTACGATCTTGAAAAGAAGCTGGCCGGGCAGGCGGTGTCGCGAGCGGGGCTGGGCCACGACTTTAACTTTCATGCGCTGACTGCGGCGCAGATCGCCAAGCTCATCGACCAGGCGTGGACCGACCCGGCAATCCATGGTCGCGCCTCTGCGGCTCGCCCGGACTTTGTTGCTGCGATGGCGGATCGTGTCGAAGACCGGATTGCTGCGCTGGTCTAGGCTTTGGCACGTGGCATCGCGAGCAGGATCGGCAGCGAAGACAGTCCGATGACGCCAGCGACAAGATAGGCTACGCCCGGGATCGCAGCAGGTGCGGAAGGACCGGTGAACCACGCTTGCAACGGATTGTAGAGCAAGGGCGCGATCAGCGATCCCACTGCCATCACTGCCGAGGCGAACCCCTGCACTTCGCCTTGCGTCGTCGCGTCGGCGCGCCGCGTCATCATTGCGGTCAAATTGGCATGGACGAGCGATTGCATCGCCATCAGCGGAAACAGCGCAAACACCATCCAGCCTTGCGTTGCCGCAGCAAAGCCGAGCATCGAGATCGAACCGCCAATAATCCCGCGCACCGCCGTCCCGCGTTCGCCCCAGCGCGCAACGGCAATTGGCAGGATGAGTGTCTGCATGACCACCATGGCAAGGCCAACGCCGGCCAGCGAAAGCCCGACAAGCGCTTGCGACCAGCCGTATCGCGCGATCGTGAAATAACTCCACGTCATCGGATAAACGAGCGTCGCCAGCTGCCACAGGAAATAGACGCTGGCGATTGCCCCCAGCCCAGACAGTTTGCGGGCCTCAAGGAATGCACCCACCGGATTGGCGCGGCGCCAGTCGAACGGCCGCCTGTTTTCGGACGTGAGCGTTTCGGGCAGCTTCATCCACCCATAGATAAACGCAATCGCCAACAGGCCCGCTGCGACGAAAAACGGCATACGAGCGCCTAATCCGCCGAGCAACCCGCCGATTGCCGGGCCGAACGCAAAACCCGCACCGAATGCAGCGCCAATCAGCCCATACATGCGGGCGCGATGTTCGGGCGGCGTCACATCGGCGATCACCGATTGGGCAGGCGCATTGCTCGCACCGAACACGCCAGCAAAAAAGCGCACTGCAAACAGCCAGACGAGGCTTGGTGCCACGGCGAGCACGAGGAAATCGATCGCAAAGCCACCGACGCTGGCAAGGAGGATAGGTCTGCGCCCGAACCTGTCGGACAGATTGCCCATCAGCGGTGAAAACAGGAATTGCGCAACCGCATAGACAAACGCAAGTCCGCCACCGATTGCGGTCGCCTCCGATACGCCCTGCCCGCTCAACTCCATTACCAGAGCAGGCGTGACCGGGATGATGATTCCGAAACCGACCGCATTGGCGACCATGACTGCCAGCACGAACTTCACGGCGGGCGGGATCGGGGGCAGGGGTTCACGCGCGAACAGGCTCATGGCGATCGACATGACAGGTGCTACAGGTGCGGGCAACGCTTGGCAGGCTGCAAGGAGGATTTGTTTGCAACCGAACGCTGTCCGCGACAGGACAG
>JANOQL010000144.1:0-4753 GCA_031414835.1 Sphingomonadales bacterium
GACACGTCCGCTTTGACCCCCATTCGGGCTTCACCATGATCCGCCAAACCTTTCGAATATGCAAAAAACCGGGCATCGCCAATGCGAATCCCGGCCTACGCGCAGCGCCTTGCCATAGCGAAGTGCCGCTGTCAAAAGCCCGAGGGATATGACCAATTCGCGCAGCTTCGTCGCCTCTGGCCCGCTCAACGGCCATATCCGCGTTCCCGGTGACAAGTCGATTTCGCACCGCGCGCTGATGCTGTCGGCATTGGCTGTGGGCGAAAGCCGGATCGTCGGGATGCTCGAAGGCCATGATGTCCTTGCCACCGCAGCGGCGCTCCGGGCAATGGGCGCAATCATCGAACGCAGCGAAAACGGCGACTGGCTGGTGTCGGGCGTCGGCGTCGGTGCGCTGCTCCAGCCTGCGCAAGCGCTCGATATGGGCAATTCGGGCACCTCGGCCCGGCTGTTGATGGGGCTGGTGGCGAGCCATCCGTTGACGGTAACGTTCACAGGCGATGCCTCGCTTTCGCGCCGCCCGATGGGCCGTGTGATCGAGCCGCTGGCAAGGATCGGTGCGGACATTACCGCAAGCCCCGGCGGGCGGCTGCCGCTGATGGTGCGTGGGCTGTGTCCGGCAATTCCCCTCTCGTATCGCTTGCCCGTCGCATCGGCGCAGGTGAAAAGCGCGCTTTTGTTTGCGGGACTGAATACGCCGGGGGTGACCCGTGTGATCGAGGCGATGCCGTCGCGCGACCACAGTGAACGAATGCTGCGCGGCTATGGTGCCGATATTACCATCGAAACCGCACCCGATGGCGTCCGCACGATCTCTATTAAGGGAGAGGTCGATTTGAAGCCGCAGCGGATCAACGTGCCGGGCGATCCTTCGTCAGCAGCGTTCGCGATGGTCGCAGCGAGCATTGTGCCGGGTTCCGAGGTGCGGATCGACAATGTCGGACTCAACCCGACGCGCGGCGGACTGATGAAGGCGCTGTTGGCGATGGGGGCAGACATCGGCAAGGCCAATGAGAAGATTGTCGGCGGCGAACCCGTCGCCGATCTGCTTGTGAGCCACGCTGCATTGTCGGCAATCGAGACCGGGCCGGAAATGGTGCCGGCGATGGTCGATGAATTTCCGATTTTGTTCGTGGCGGCGACGATGGCCAAAGGCCGCAGCGTGTTTCGCGGGCTCGAAGAATTGCGCGTCAAGGAATCGGACCGGCTTGCGGTTATGGCAGACGGCCTCCGCGCAATCGGGGCCGATGTCGACGATCTGCCCGATGGGCTGATCATCCATGGCCGCGACGGCGACCCCCTGCCGGGAGGGGCGACGATCGCGACGCAACTCGATCACCGCATCGCAATGAGCTTCACAGTCGCGGGGCTGGTGTGCCGCAACCCAGTAACGATCGACGATGTGGCTCCGGTCGCGACGAGTTACCCGGAGTTTTTTGCGCAGCTGCACGGGCTGCTTTCGCGGTCATGACCCAACAGCCATGCTGAGTTCGACCGCCGCCAATGCCATTGGCATCTTCGGTAGCGTGCTGTTCATCACCGCCTTCGCCTATGCCAATTTCAGCCCAGCGATGAACAAGGTGGCCTTCAACCTTGCCAATCTAATCGGCGCAATCTGTTTGCTCATCTCGCTTTGGGTGCATTTCAACCTCGCTGCGTTCGTCCTCGAAGTGGCATGGGCATTTATCGCAATGATTGGCCTTGTCAGCGCGTTGCGAGCGCGGGCATGATCATCGCCGTCGATGGGCCAGCAGCTTCGGGAAAGGGGACGATTGCGCGGGCGATCGCGGCGCACTTCGGATTGGCGCATCTGGATACCGGGCTGCTGTATCGTGCGGTCGGCGTAGCGACGGCGCGCGCCGGGGGCGACGCAGACTGCGAAGGCGATGCGCTGGCGGCGTGTGACTTCGATGATTCCCTGCTTTCCGATCCAGAATTGCGCACCGAAGCGGCAGGCGGCCTCGCCTCGCGCGTTTCAGTGCATCCGGCGGTGCGCGCGGCCTTGCTCGAACGCCAGCGCGGCTTTGCCAACCAGCCGGGCGGCGCGGTGCTCGACGGGCGCGACATCGGCACGGTGATCGCACCACATGCCGATGCCAAATTGTTCGTGACTGCCAGCGCCGAAGCGCGCGCGGCGCGACGGCATATGGAGGATCCGCGCGCCGACATCGCCCAGATGACCGCGGATATTCGCGCTCGCGACGCCCGCGATTCGGGTCGCGCCGAAGCGCCTTTGCGCCCAGCGGCAGATGCGGACTTGCTCGATACAACCGATTTGACTATTGGCGCAGCCGTCCAGCGGGCGATTGCGCTCGTGGAGGCCCGGATTCGGACCTGATCGCGGCACACCGCGGCTCTCTCCATTCGAACCTTCGCGTTACAATCGAACAATGGATGCTGTGTCGATATGGTGTCGGCACGGCAGTTCGGCCATCCAAGACCGGCGGATCCAACCGCCTGGCCGGAAATATCAGTCAAGGAATACTCATATATGGCAACAGCTGCCTCCCCCACGCGCGATGATTTCGCCGCGATGCTCGATCAGTCGCTTGGCGGCGCCGATCAGGGCTTTGAAGGACGGGTCGTCAAGGGCACCGTCACTGCAATCGAAAACGATCATGCCGTCATCGATGTCGGCCTCAAATCCGAAGGCCGCGTGCCGCTTCGCGAATTCGCGAGCCCCGGCCAGAAAGCCGAATTGAACGTCGGCGATGAAGTCGATGTGTTTGTTGACCGGATCGAAAACGTCAACGGCGAAGCCATGCTCAGCCGTGACCGCGCCCGCCGCGAAGCGAGCTGGGACGCGCTCGAAGCCGAATTTACCAAATCGACCCGCGTCGAAGGTGTCATCTTCGGCCGCGTCAAGGGCGGCTTCACTGTCGATTTGAACGGTGCTGTGGCGTTCCTGCCCGGCAGCCAGGTCGATATCCGCCCGGTCCGCGACGTCACCCCGCTAATGGACATCCCGCAGCCGTTCCAGATTTTGAAGATGGACCGCAAGCGCGGCAACATCGTCGTCTCGCGCCGTGCCATCCTCGAAGAAACCCGTGCGGAAGCGCGCACCGGTCTGATTTCATCACTCGCCGAAGGGCAAGTGATCGAAGGCATGGTCAAAAACATCACCGATTATGGTGCGTTCGTCGATCTGGGCGGCATCGATGGCCTGCTTCACGTGACCGACATGAGCTACAAGCGCGTCAATCACCCGAGCGAAGTCATCACCATCGGTGATAATGTGAAGGTGCAGATCATCCGCATCAACAAGGATACGCAGCGCATCAGCCTTGGCATGAAGCAGCTCGAAAGCGATCCTTGGGATACTGCGGTCGAAACCTATCCGGTCGGGGCGAAGCTTTCAGGCCGCGTCACCAACATCACCGAATATGGTGCGTTCGTCGAACTCCAGCCCGGTATCGAAGGCCTGGTTCACGTTTCCGAAATGAGCTGGACCAAGAAGAACGTCCATCCCGGCAAAATCGTTTCGACCAGCCAGGAAGTCGATGTCATCGTGCTCGAAGTCGATACCGAGAAGCGCCGCATTTCGCTTGGGCTCAAGCAGGCGATCAACAATCCATGGGATGCGTTTGCCGCAGAACATCCGGTCGGCTCGGTCATCGAAGGCGAAGTCAAGAACGCGACCGAATTCGGGCTGTTCATCGGCCTCGAAGGCGATGTCGATGGCATGGTCCATATGTCCGACATCGCGTGGGGCATCTCGGGCGAAGACGCGCTCAACCTGCACCGCAAGGGCGAAGCGGTGAAGGCGGTCGTGCTCGACATCGATGTCGAAAAGGAACGCATCTCGCTTGGCATCAAGCAGCTCGAAAAGGGCGCACCTGCGGTCGGCGGTGGCGCAACAGCTTCGGGCAGCGGGCTCAACAAGAATGCCGTGACGACTGTCACTGTTCTCGAGGTCCGCGATGGCGGGCTCGAAGTCCAAGCTGGCGACGATGGGGCCACAGGCTTTATCAAGCGTATCGATCTTGGTCGTGATCGCGACGAACAACGGCCCGACCGTTTCCAAGTTGGGCAGAAGTTCGATGCCATGGTCATCGGTTTTGACCGGTCGAAAAAGCCCAACTTCTCGATCAAGGCGATGCAGCTTGCCGAAGAGAAACAGGCCGTCGCGCAATATGGCTCGTCGGATTCGGGCGCATCGCTTGGTGACATTCTTGGCGAAGCACTGAAGGCGCGCGACACCAAGAAGTAAAAAATTGAGACAGTCCTTTGCCCTGAATCGATCGGGCAAGTGGTTGTTGCCAAAGGATTTAGCCCCGTCTTCCTTGAGAAGACGGGGCTTTTTCGTGTCTGGTCGAGTCAAGTTTGGCTTGCATCCGCAATGGTTTGCCGCGAATTAAGGACAGTTACCGGAATGACCGGTGCCAAATTCGGCCAAGTATGGCGAAGAATCTGCACCGTGGCGCACTCAAGGGGGGCGCGTCTTGTTGAACAGGCCGGTTCGGGGGTAAAGTATATGATCCGTTCGGAACTGGTTCGACTTGTATCCGAGGAGTTTCCCGGTCTCACGCAAAGCGAGATCGATGCCGTTGTGTCGGCCTTTTTCGAGGATATTGTCGCGCAACTCGCCAGCGGCGGGCGCGTAGAGATTCGGGGCTTTGGCGCATTCACGACCCGTGCCCGCAATGGCCGCGTTGGTCGCAATCCCCGCACCGGCGGGGCAGTCGAGGTTCAGCCCAAACGCGTGATGCACTTCAAACCCGGCAAGGAACTGCGTGCGCGCATCAATTCGTGA
>JANOQL010000145.1:0-7365 GCA_031414835.1 Sphingomonadales bacterium
TTCGGATTGGAAGGGCAGAATTGGAACCTGAAAGTCTTTGCGGAGAACATGCTCAACCGGAAATATCTGAACGAGGTTATCCCGGCGATCG
This sequence comes from Sphingomonadales bacterium, assembly GCA_031414835.1. Taxonomy (GTDB): domain Bacteria; phylum Pseudomonadota; class Alphaproteobacteria; order Sphingomonadales; family Sphingomonadaceae; genus Aquisediminimonas. The sequence goes on from JANOQL010000145.1 coordinate 92, forward strand.
AATTCGGCGGGTCGTTTATCTCACCCGGAGCAAGGCGACTGGTCGGCGTGGAGGCTGGCTACAAGTTCTGATCGAAATCGGGGCATGGCTCAAGGAATGAGCCATGTCCCCGCCCAATGATCGTCGCCAAAATCAAAACGAGCACGCCGATGCCCGGTGTTGGCCAAGCTAAGCCATTCTATCGATGTCAGCGTGATCAGCAGAACAGCAAAGTTTGGGCGGGCTGGGGCAATTTGTTCGTCGGTTGGCATTTTGCCCTCGATCCAGTCAGGTAGACCCGATGCCGGGGAACTAATCACCGTTCCCGGGCCGCTTTCGGCCATGTAACAACGACGCGCGAACAGTGTGGACGATGCCCAGGCAGCTTCTGCAGTGTCGCCTTGCCCCTCAACCGCACCGGTGCCCGACAAGCGAAGTTGCAGTGCTGCTTCGGGATCATAGACAAGAACGCTGACGGATGGCTGCGCTTCTATATCCTGCACCTTGTTCGAGCGAGAATCGGTATGAAACCTCAGCAGCCGATTGTTCCTATCCGCCATACGCAGAACCAACACGCGCTGCGAAGGGACGCCATCGTGACCGATTGTTGCAACCACTGGAGAGTGGGCAGGGCTTTTTCTACGCGCGACGCCTTGCGCCAAGAGATCCCAGCACTGCGCAAAGATTGCGTCGAGATCGTTCATTCGGATGCTGTAGCCAGAAACTCTCCGGTCTTTTCATTCAGCACGAGCAATGCCCCCTCAGCTATGGCAAACCACGCGCCATGAAGTTTCAGACGCCCATCGTTTTCGGCCTGAGCGATGTAAGGATAAGTTCGCAGGTTTGCGAGGCTGACACCAATGGCAGCCCATTCAAGTGCACGCTGAGGATCAACTGGCGCGCTCGCGATAACATCGGCGCGAGCATCCGAAACAAGATCCATCCAGTCATCGACAAAGCTTCTGCCGGGCACACCCAGATCGCCGCCTTCGAGGGCAGCCCTGATACCGCCACAGCGACCATGACCAAGAACAACGATGTGCTTCACGTTTAGTCCAAGAAAGGCAAATTCAATCGCCGCTGCGGCACCGTGATAACCAGGGCTTTGGAGATAAGGCGGAACAAGGTTCGCCACGTTCCGCAGTGCAAACACCTGGCCAGGTTCCGTATCGAAAATCGTGGCTGGATCAACGCGGCTGTCGCAGCAAGAGATCACCATGATTGGCGGGGATTGCCCTTCGGCAAGTGCATCGAAACGCGCTTTTTGGGAACGATAATCGCCGTTGCGAAACCGGAGATATCCGTCGATCAGTGCTGTGAACTCTGGCACTAAAAACGTTCGCCGCGGACAACTTCGACATCGCCAACAAGCAAAAGCAACCCGTGACTTTCAAGAATCGGCGCGATGCGGTCGATTAAGGCTTGAGCCTTGGTCTCATTTGCAACGGCGAGCAGGATCGTTTTTGCGGCCGCGCCTGTGACGTCATCATGACGCCATTCGCCATTTCTGCCGCCGCCGGAGTCTATATGAATCAAGCTCCATCCTGATATGTCGGCGTCTTTGACGTAACGGATCAACCTTGGCACGAGCGGCGTGTCCATCAGGATCTCAATCCGCTTTCGGGAAATTGTTTCGATCATGATTTATCCTAACGCCTGGGCAAGCGTAGCGAAGATGGTGATGCCGAAAATGACATTGAAGGGGAACGTGATTCCAAGCGACATCGAGAGGTAAATCCCCGGATCTGCCTCAGGAAGAGCCATGCGCATGGCAGCTGGCACTGCAATGTAAGATGCGCTCGCTGCCAATACGCCGAGTGCTGCCGTAGATGCCACATCGAGACCGATCAGCGTGCCACCGATCACACCTATCGTGCCATTGATCAGCGGTAGCCCAATTGCCAGCATTGCAAGCCTCGCCGAAATCGCGCGTGACTGGACCAAGCGACGTGCAGCCACCAATCCCATATCGAGAAGGAAAAGGCACAAAACACCCCTGAACCCGGTGTCGAACAGCGGCTTAACCGGCGCAAAACCATCTTCGCCAGCAACAAGCCCTATGACGAAGGCACCGACCAAGAGCACCACTGACCCATTCGTAAACACCTCATGCAACATAGAGCTGCCAGTGTGGTCGGTGGACTGTTTGATTTCACCGCGTCTCGCAAGATACAAGCCACTGATAATGGCAGGCGTTTCCATCAGCGCGAGAACAGCAACCATATAGCCTGCGGGAGCCAATCCTTGCCCGGTCAGGATCTCCTTGGCGGTCACGAATGTGACCACGCTTACCGATCCATAGTGCGCCGCTACTGCACCTGCATTGGCACGGCTGAGTTTGCCAATGCTAGTCAGCAACCAGAACGCGACAAACGGGATCAGGAAGCTCAACGCAAGTCCCAACGAGGCCGCCGCAGCAAGATCGGCTGTAAAGCCCGATTTCGCCACTTCGACCCCGCCCTTTATGCCAATTGCGGCCATCAGGTATATCGACATAGCTTTGCCGAACGCCTCGGGGATCGACAGATCGGATCGTGCCATTGCGGCCAGAAACCCGAGGACGAAAAATAAAATGACCGGAGACGTGAGCGTTTCGACAATCATGAATTGTCGCTACGCAATGCCTGTGTGGTTGGCAAGACGGTGGGCAATCGCTATCTTCATTCGCATGACATTGACGGCAAAAATTGAGCGCCAGCGAAAGCCCGACTGGATCAGAGTGAAGGCACCGACTTCGACAGGGTTTGCAGAGACACGGGCGCTGATGCGCAGACTTAATCTTGCGACTGTTTGCGAGGAGGCAGCCTGCCCAAACATCGGCGAATGCTGGACCAAGAAACACGCCACCGTCATGATCCTTGGCGATACTTGCACGCGGGCTTGCGCGTTCTGTAACGTGAAAACAGGCATGCCCCGCGCAGTCGATGCGACCGAGCCGCAACACGTGGCCGATGCTGCTGCGGAATTGGGGCTGCAACACATTGTCATTACATCGGTGGATCGGGACGATTTGCCCGATGGCGGGGCAGGGCAGTTCGTCAAGGTGATCAATGCTCTACGTGCCACGACCCCTAGCACGACTATCGAAATTCTGACCCCCGATTTCCGGAACAAGGCGCAATCTGCAGTCGAAGCGATCATTGCTGCGGGTCCGGATGTCTATAATCACAATCTTGAGACAGTTCCGCGTCTTTATCCAACGATCCGTCCGGGCGCGCGCTATTATGCCTCGCTGCGTTTGCTTGAATCCGTCAAGCGACATGATCCTTCGATCTTCACCAAATCGGGCATCATGGTCGGGCTGGGAGAGCAGCGGCTCGAAGTGCACCAAGTGATGGATGACATGCGGTCGGCCGACATCGATTTCATGACCATCGGGCAGTATTTACAGCCAACGCCGCGTCACACCAAAGTGATAGACTTTGTGACACCGCAGTCTTTCGATGCCTATGCCGCCATCGCGCGTGCAAAGGGATTTCTGCTGGTCGCTTCAAGTCCGCTTACCAGGTCAAGCTACCATGCCGACCGCGATTTTGCCGCTATGCGAGACGCAAGGACCGCTCAACTTGCCAAGGCATAGCGAAAGTCGCGACCTGCAGTGGACCGCGGCACAGATGTTCGATCTGGTTGCTGATGTTGCACGATACGGAGAATTCCTGCCGTGGGTCAATGCAGTCAGGGTGCGAGCGAACGACGAAACCGAAGTGACAGCAGACCTTATCGTAGGGTTCAAAGGCATTCGCGAAACATTCACCTCGCGCGTGCGAAAATCCCGGCCCGCATTGGTGATCGTCGATTATGTCGATGGGCCATTGAAATACTTGCACAATGAATGGCGTTTTTCAGATCGCCCTGACGGAGGGTGCAGGCTTGAATTCGTGGTAGATTTTGCCTTCAAGAACCGTCTGTTCGAAGCCTTGGCTGGGCGCGTGTTCGAACGTGCACTTTCCAAAATGACTGACGCATTCATTACGCGGGCGATGGCGCTTTATGGCGATGTTTCCGGGAGCAGGAGTTCAAGCGCGCAGCGTGCGGCATGAATTCGAATGTTCGCACGACCTTCATCGGCAAATTGACGCCTGTCGGCAACAACATCTTCAGCCTTGCCCCCACGGCGCGCGCGGGCAAAAACTACTGTTCCAACAGGTTTATCCGCCGATCCACCATTTGGGCCTGCAACGCCTGTAATCGCAACAGCGATATCGGCTGACGATCGGTCGAGTGCGCCTTGCGCCATTGCCCATGCCGTCGCAATTGAGACCGCGCCGAAAGTTTCGAGTAAATCGTCGGAAACCCCCAACATGCCAATTTTCGCTTCGTTGGCGTATGTTACGAACCCAGCTTCAAAAACGTCAGAGCACCCCGCGACGGAGGTTATCGCGGCAGAAACGAGCCCGCCAGTACAGCTTTCTGCGACTACTATGCGTCTTCCCGCAGTGCGGTTCTGTTCGATAACCCTCTCAGCGAGTGTGCGCAGTTCCTCAGGCACATCCATCGGTCAGGCCGACTTGCAAAGTGAAAAAGGTAAGCCGTCGGTCTTTGGCTGACTTTCGCCGAGAGCAAGCAGTGCGCGGGCGACATTGTGCACCGGTAAAGGCAAAATCGCATCGAGGATTTCGCTGGCGTTCGCGCAATCATGGGATGCAAGTCGCTTCGAAGTCTCTCGCAAAATGGCGGGTTTAATGGCTTTCCGTGCAGTCTCGGACCCCAGCACCGATGCGAGCGGCAGTCGGCTGACCTTGTCGATTGCGCGATCGGCATCGATGGCAAATCCTGCTGATTCGGCCCTCCATCGGGCCGCAATAACACCACCTGCCTGGATCAGGGCCGATGTTGCAGGCAAACTAGATCGGCATCGCGTTTGTGCGCTCACGACGGCATCAGGAAGTATGATGACGACCAAACCTAACGCCTCTGCCGACGTCAGACATGGCTTTTCTGGCACAGATGTTCCACCAAGAAGGGCAGCCGATGCCATAACCGTGAGCCAATCAGCGCTCATCCTCCCAAGAGCTCGTTCGAGGCAACCGAATCGCAAAGGAACGGCTTACTGCGCGATTTGCTTGCGTCTTTGCCTTTGGTCCTTTTGTCGCTCTCAGTCTGCGCGGGGCCACGCGCATTGCCCTGATCGACCTTGACTAGGACGAACTCGATCAGCCCATTCATATTCTCGGCCGGCAACGGATCGAGAAGCGACATGGCCGTGGTGATGTCAGCGCAGATTTCAGGCTTCATTTCGCTTTGAATCCCGACTGCCACGAGACTTTCCACAAGTTTTGCCGTGCTTTTCCCGTCAACGCCATCCAAGCCCGCCTGATTTCCGAACTTGTCGAAAAGTGCCCGCACATCGTTCTCGGTTCCTTGCGACTGTCCGGCATAGCGCGCGACAAGCGCAGTTCCATTTTTTGCCAGATAGCTATCTGCGGGCAACCAGGCTGAGCATTTGGTAACCACGCCGCTGACAATTGCAGGCATGATGTATGCGATCCCGGTGCGCAGCTCTGCTCGCGACAAGCATTTGGATTCTTTGGCAATCGCCCCTGTCGGAAGAGCGAAAAGACAGATCATAGCTGCTATCGTGTAAGTGCGTGTCACACTATCCTCCGTGTTGAAACAGTGGCGATCGCTTGGGCTGCGATCCCTTCGCCGCGACCTGTAAACCCAAGCCGTTCTGTCGTCGTTGCCTTGATATTGACTGCCGCTTCTGAAATCCCAAGCAACCCGGCAAGCGACGTCCGCATTGCAGGCTTGTGCGGCCCTATTTTTGGTGCCTCACAGATGATTGTGAGATCGACGTGATCAATCTGTCCACCAGCATGTGAAATCAGGTCACGAGCATGGCTGACGAACCGCGATGATGCTGCGCCACGCCACTGCGGATCGGTGGGAGGAAAATGATCACCGATATCGCCAGCGCTTATCGCGCCCAGCAGCGCATCGACAACGGCATGGAGAGCGACATCGGCGTCGCTATGTCCTGCAAGACCCTTTTCGTGCGGAATTTCCAGGCCGCAGAGCCATAACTTTGGTCCAGATTCGAGGCGATGAACGTCGTAACCTTGTCCTGTGCGGACAGTCCATTGCGACGCCAAAATTGCTTCCATCCGAACAAGATCGGAACGAAATGTGATCTTTTCAAGTCGTGGATCGCCCTCCACCTCCGCAATCCGCCCTCCCATTGCGCGCACCAGTTGGGCATCGTCAGTTGCCGCCAAACCTGAGTTCTGGTCATGCGCACGTCTGATCGTATCCATCCGAAACGCTTGCGGAGTCTGAACATGAACAACGCCTTCGCGCGGCACATTTTCGCCAAGAAGGGCGCCGGACCGGGCAAGCGTGTCGGCCACCGGCAGAACTGGAACCGCCCCGTCATGTTCGATCAGCGCGTCGATCAGATGTGCAATGACGTCCTGCGGTATGATCGGGCGCGCTGCGTCGTGGATCAAGACAGCGTCTGCATCAATGACGCTCAGGCCATTGCATACCGACTGCTGACGTTCATCGCCCCCTTCGACGATCTTTGCGGGCGTGCGCCCTGCGAGCGCTTCCAATAGCTGGTCTTGCTGGCCCCGACCGACCACGATAACAATATTTCGGATCGCGGGGTGCTGGCGAAATGCATCGAACGCGTGGGATACTAGCGCCTTGCCGCCAAGGCGTTCGAACTGCTTCGGTAGGTCTCCGCCGGCGCGGTGGCCTTGTCCGGCAGCAACGATCAAGGCATCGACTATCATCGCGGTGCGTTTAGTCGGTCACGGTGTTGCGCGCCAGCACCACGGCTGGTAACACTGCACAAATTTTGGGCAGTTCTATGACTTTTTTACATCCAATCGAAATCGGACCCGTTCGGATTGACGTGCCTGTCATGCTTGCGCCGATGACAGGTGTCACAGATATGCCGTTCCGACGCCTCGTTCGCCGCTACGGCAGCGGTCTCAACATAACCGAAATGATCGCCAGTCAGGCGATGATCCGCGAAACACGACAATCGCTTCAGAAGGCGGCATGGGATCCGATTGAGGAACCAGTTTCGATGCAGCTTGCGGGCTGCACGCCTTACGAAATGGGGGAGGCGGCCAAGCTCAATGCCGATCGTGGGGCGGCCATTATCGATATCAACATGGGCTGCCCTGTAAAAAAAGTGGTCAATGGCGATGCCGGATCGGCGCTGATGCGCAACCTTCCGCTGGCAGCGTCTTTGATCGCAGCCACGGTAAAGGCGGTCGATGTCCCTGTAACAGTCAAAATGCGGATGGGTTGGGACCATGATAGTCTCAATGCGCCTGAACTGGCTC
>JANOQL010000146.1:0-2422 GCA_031414835.1 Sphingomonadales bacterium
TCTCTGCACCCGCAACGAGGCCATAAGAAATCGCATCAGCTCCGGTGATGGTGCGATACACGCCGGGATCGGCATGAGTAGGCGAAACCGTTTGGTGCGGGATTTGCACTACGCCCGGCTGGCCAATCTCGGCGGTCTCACCATAGGCGTGGCCAGCGTTCAGCGCGGCGATATTGGCCTCGGCCAGCCCGTCATTCTTGGCAAATTTGGTCCGCAACCACTGGACTATGGGTTCGCGGTCGCGATCGAACATCCAGAGCGCGAGCCCCAGCGTCCACATATTTTTGCAGCGCAATGCTTCTTTATTGCCAAGGCCGTAAGGCTTCACTGCGTCGAGCGTCAGCTGCGAAATGTTGAAGTGGATCGACTGCCATTTGTCGAGGCTGCCATCATCCAACGGGCTGGTCTCATATCCTGCCTTGGCAAGATTGCGCGGCCCGAATTCGCCTTCATCGACAATGATCAGCCCGCCGGGCTTCAAATCGCCAACATTGGTCATCAGCGCGGCGGGGTTCATCGCGACGAGCACATCGGGCGCATCGCCTGCGGTTTCGATATTGCCTGATCCGAAATTGATCTGAAACGCCGAAACGCCGAACGTCGTCCCCTGCGGCGCCCGGATTTCAGCCGGAAAATCGGGGAAGGTCGCAAAATCATTCCCGGCCAGCGCCGAAGACAGCATGAACTGTCCTCCGGTCAGCTGCATCCCATCGCCTGAATCGCCAGCAAAGCGGACGACAACGGACTCGGGGTGGTCTGGATCGATTTTGTCTTGGGAAACTGCAACGCGTGCGGCCGTGGCCATATCTTACCGTCCTGCGACACTGAAGTGTTTTGTGACGCGGCCCTATGAGCCTATCGTCAGCAAAGCGAAATAGGAAAGTTTGGGAGTGCACCGATCTCACTTTCGCTAGGCTGAATGGCAGGCATGGACGCGTGCGGCAGGGGCAGTTATGCCGGACAGAACAAGGAGAGAGCCGATGTCCAATCCCTATGTCCGCCCAGATACCTCTGCATTCCTCGGGTTCGTCAATGCGCAGCCCGGTCCGAAGATGCACGAAGTCTCCGCCGCCGATGCACGCACGATGATGATCGTCATGCGCCATGTCGCCGATGCCGAGACTGGCGAGCTGGCGCGGATCGAGAATATCGGCATTCCTGGCCCGGCAGGAGACATTCCCGCGCGGCTTTACGATTCCCGTTCTGAACGTGCACCGGGGCTGGTCATGGTGTTTTACCACGGCGGCGGGTTCGTGATCGGCGATCTCGATACGCATGAACCCTATTGTGCCGAGGCCGCGCGGCAGCTCGACATGCCGGTGATCTCGATCGATTACCGCATGGCCCCCGAAGCGCCCTTTCCTGCCGCTGCCGACGATTGCGAAGCAGCGACCCGCTGGATTGCCGCGAACATCCCGTGCACCGGCCTTGTCCTTTCGGGCGACAGCGCGGGCGGTAATCTCACGATTGTCACCGCAATGGCGCTCCGCGATGCACCCGCAGCTGTGCCGGTCGTCGCGCAGCATCCGATTTACCCGACCGTTTCATCGAGCCTCGACTGGCAAAGCTATCGCGATTTCAAAGAGGGTTATCTCCTCACCGAGGAAGGCATGGCGTGGTTCGGCGAACAATATGCGTGGGTGGCAGGCGATTTCCGCGCCGATCCGCTGCAATTCGACCAGACCGGGATGCCGCCGAGCCTTGTGACCACCGCCAGCCTCGATCCGCTGCGCGATCAGGGCCGCGCTTATGTCGAGCGGCTGAAAGCTGATGGCGTTCGCGTCGAATATCGCGAGGCCGAAGGCAATATCCACGGCTATATCTGTCTGCGCAAAGGCATTCCATCATCGCAGACCGATATCGATGGCAATCTTGCAGCGCTCAAATCGCTGCTCGAAGAGGCAATGGCGCCTGCATGACAGACAGCATCGCCCATCTTCCCTACCGCCCGTGCGCTGGCGTAATGCTGCTCAGTCGCGACGGGCTGGTATTCGTCGGACAGCGCTTGGACAGCAGTGTTGAGGCATGGCAGATGCCGCAAGGCGGGATTGATCGAGGGGAAGAACCCGATCAGGCGGCGTTTCGCGAGCTTGAAGAGGAGACGGGCATCGCGCGCCGCCTTGTTACGGTCATAGCACGCTCGAAAGGAGAGCATCTCTACGATCTCCCACCTGAACTGATGGGCAAAATCTGGGGCGGCAAATATCGGGGGCAAAGCCAGCACTGGTTCCTGATGCGCTTTTCGGGTGAAGACAGCGATGTGAACATCGCGACCGAACACCAGGAATTCCGTGCATGGCAATGGGCGAGGCCTGCCGATCTCGAAAGCCTGATCGTGCCGTTCAAGAAAAAGCTCTATCGCGATGTTATCGCTGAATTCTCGGAGCATTTATGAACGGTAGAGGCCGCCGCGACTGATCTA
>JANOQL010000147.1:0-5537 GCA_031414835.1 Sphingomonadales bacterium
CGTGCGGGCTAACGCCCAAAGGTTATTCTAACAGAACACGGTCGGGCCGAGCCGGGTAACAGAATCGGATTCCAGCGGCTTCCAGGGGTGCCGGGCAACAGAAACCCCTGGACTGAAATTCTGTCTGGCTTTTGGGAGAAAGCGACGTGACGAACACAGACGACACCAAGGACAAAACCCAGTTCCGCAAGATCAAGCCGCAGCCCACCGCTGGCCTGTTCGGTTTTGCCGGCGCAACGCGCTTTCAGCCGGGGCAGGAGGATTATGATCCCAAAGCCGACAAGATGCCGTTCGAACCCAATGTGCTGGATGAAGAGGGTAAGGATTAGTCCGCTTCCGGACCCAATTCTGTATCGAGATCGCGCGGCCGCACGAACCGCACCAGCGCTCCGCCTGCTTCCTTCACATCGCGCCAGTGTTCGACATCGAGGCTGATTTCGGCAAGACTTGCGGTCGGGTATTTCTCTTCGATTTCGTCGCGCAAGCCATCGCCGCGCACATCGGGGATCAGCATCAGCGCAAGTTCCTCAATGCCCGGATTATGCCCGCAGACAAATACCGCTGCGTCGCCATCATCGAGATCGCGGACAACATCGAGCAGCGATTCGCCCGATGCCAGATACGCGCGCCTGTCCCAATTGGGATGGAGGATGCGGCCATAGCCTTCCCAGAACGCGTCGAGCGTTTCGGTGCAGCGGACAGCAGGCGATGAGAGGATATGATCGAATTCAATCCCCTCGCGCTTGGCGAATGCGCCCATCAGTTGCGAGCCCTTGCGCCCGCGATCGTTGATCGGCCGGTCGAAATCGCGACTGACAGGCGAATCCCAGCCCGATTTGCCGTGGCGGAAGAGCGTGAGTGTTTTCATGGGCGTATGGATGGGCGAAATCCATTGCCGATGGAAGCCGCTTTCGTGTCAGTTGCGGTGGCCGATGCGCGGCAACAGCATCCCGACCCGGCGGCGATACGATTCATACTGGTGTCCGAATACGCGGACGAGATCATTTTCCTCGAACCGGATCGCTATCAGCATATAGGCCGACATCCCGATGGCGAGCAGCGCATGCCCATAGCTCATCGCAGGTGTCGCCCAGAATGCGAGGAAAAAACCGGCATAGAGCGGATGTCTTACGGCCCGATAGAACAATGGCGTGCGGAATTCGGGCGGCGCGGCCGCCTTTCGCGTCGCATACCGCCACGCCTGCGCAACGCCGAAAAGTTCGAAATGATTGATCAGGAAGGTGGAGATCAACACGATCCCCCAGCCTGCTGCGAACAGCGCCCACAGCAGCAAAGCCATCCAGCCATCAAACTGCCAGATCATCCCCGGTATTGGCTGCCAGAACGCAAAAAGCAGCACCAGCATCAGGCTTGCCAGCGCGACATAGGCGCTGGGTTCGACAGGTTGCGGCACAATCTGTGTCCAGCCGCGCTTGAACCCCTGACGCGCCATGACGCTGTGTTGCACCCCGAACAGCGCGATCAGCCCGGCATCGAGCGCCCAGCGCATTGCGCCACCTGTGCCCGGAGGAAGATCGACGGTCTTGGTGACGACCGGCAAATTGCCTGTGAAGGCAATGAGATATAAGAACGTCGCGAAGAAAAAAAGATAAGCCGCAATCGCGGTCAAAAGAGCAAATGCACGGGTCATGGCGCGTCTCCGGCTTTAGCCTACACCCTTGGCGCCGGTTCTGGCAAATTTGCGCATTCTGCGGGGATGCTGTTGCCATCGCGGCCTCGCACCCGTGCCACCGCCTCATCCAATGTCACCCGCGCAATCGGCGTTCCCGGCGGAAAGGCAGTCAGCAGTCGCGATGGCATCGCGGCCGACAGGATCACGAACACGCCCCTATCGCCCGCCCGCCGGATCTGCCGCCCGAATCCTTGCGCCAGTCGCGCGCGGATGATACGATCGTCATAGCCGCTTCCCCCTGCCGCCGCCCGCCGCGCCGAATGAAGCACAGTCGGCTTGGGCCACGGCACGCCTTCCATGATCACTTGCCGCAGCGAATGGCCGGGCACATCGACGCCATCGCGCAGCGCATCGGTGCCGAGCAGGCTCGCACGCGGATCGTCGCGGAAAATATCGACGAGCGTTCCGGTGTCGATTGGATCGACATGCTGCGCGTAAATCGGCAACCCTTCCCGCGCCAGCGCATCGGCAACACGCGCATGGACATTGCGTAAGCGCCGGACAGCGGTGAACAGCCCCAGCGTCCCACCGCCCGCCGCCGCGATCAGCTTGGCATAGGCGCCTGCCAGCTGCGGAATATCGCCGCGTTTCACATCGGTGACGATCAGCACTTCGGCCTGGGTCGCATAATCGAACGGGCTTTCCGCCTCGAAATGGACCGCAGGTACATCGAGGTGCGCAGCGCCCGTTCGCGCGTCGGCCGTCTCCCACCCCTCGCCGCCGCGCAACGTGGCGGAGGTGATCAGCGCGCCATGCGCCGGCTTGAGCACCGCGTTTGCAAACGGCCGCGTCGGATCGAGCCAGTGCCGCCTGAGGCCGATATCGACTTCGCGTCCATCGATCCGCTCGACCGCGAGCCAATCGACAAAATCGGGATCGGCAGGCCCGCCCAATCGCGCGAGCAAAGCCATCCACGCAGCCAGTGTATCGGCACGCCACGACAGGCTGGCAAGCGCGCCTTCGATCCGACCACGCGCCTGCCCGTCGAGCCAGTCGGGCGGCTCGGCCAGGATCGTCTCGAGCCGCCGCCCGAGCGCCACCAGCGGCTTCACGATCGCATCCAATGCCTTCATCGCGGGTTCGACCGCACCGATCAGCGGGCCATCGAGCGATGCAGCTTCGGTCTCCAACCCATAGCCCGCATCCGCCCCTGTATCGCGCGCGAACACCGTCCCGCGCACATGGCCGAGCAAAGCCTCGATGGCCCCAAACGGCGCGCCTTCGCCCAACCGTTGCAACCAGCCATCTGACGGGAGCGCTTGTGCGGCGAAAGCAGCCGCATTGACTGCCGCCGCCCCTTCCGCGTCGTAACTCGTCACATCGGCGAGCCGTGCGGCCAGCCCCCGCCTGCGTCCGCGCGCTTTGGCTTCGGGGCCGATGATCCAGCGGCGCAGCTCGATCGCCTCCTGCCCCGTGAGCGCGGCTGAGAACATGCTGTCGGCGGCGTCGAACAGGTGATGGCCTTCGTCGAACACATAGCGTGTCGGGCGTGATGCCTCCTCCCGCCCGCGCGCGGCGTTGACCATCACCAGCGCGTGGTTGGCTATGACGAGATCGGCATGGGCAGACGCGCGCGCGGCATGTTCGATGAAGCATTTGCGGTAGTGCGGGCACCCGGCATAGACGCATTCGCCGCGCCGGTCGGTCAGTGCTGTTGCCCCGTTGCGGCGGAACAGCGACGGCAGCCAGCCGGGCAAATCGCCGCCGACCATATCGCCATCGCGGGTATAAGCCGCCCAGCGCGCGACCAGCTGCGCGAGGATCGCCGCGCGTCCCTGAAACCCGCCTTGCAATGCGTCTTCAAGGTTCAAGAGGCACAGATAATTCTCGCGCCCCTTGCGGATCACGACGCGGCTCGCGACGTCCGCCCCATAAAGCCGCCGCGTTTCGCCATCGAGTTGTCGCTGGAGCGCCTTGGTATAGGTCGAAATCCAAACTGCTCCGCCCGATGCCTCGGCCCAGCCGCTCGCTGGCGCGAGGTATCCAAGCGTCTTGCCAATCCCGGTGCCAGCCTCGGCGAGCACAAGGTTGGGCCGGTCACGCCCCATCCGCGGCGCGAACGCCTGCGCGGCTTCGGCTGCAAACGCGCGCTGTCCGGGGCGGTCCTCGGCCCCTTCGCCTGTCAGCTTCGCGAGCCTGTCAACCGCATCGGCAGGATCGGCAGGCACGGTGCGCGGCGCAGGGCGTGGCGGCCGTTCCTCCCACTCCGGCAGCTTCGAAAAAAGCCAGCGTTCGGCCGTTTCGGGCTGGGCGATCCGTGGCCCGATCAGCGATGCCCACGCCCAGCGCAACCGCGCAAGCGACTGAAGCGACGCCCACGCCCCTTCGCGCTCGGGCCAGTCCTTTTTGCCCAACCGCGCAATCAGCGCGCCTGCCACCTCCTGCAAAAACGCAGCGCCTGCGCCCTCATCGGCAGGCCGCATCAACCCCAGCACCCCCGCCAGCCCGTTCATCGTCGGCACCACAAACTGCGCGGGGTGGATAAATGCAAACAGCTCAAGCAGATCGAGCCCCGACAATTCGGGATAGCCCAGCCGCTGCGCGACGAGCGGCGCGTTCAAAATAATGTGCGGCGTTTCTGCCACCCGCGCAATCGCCTGCCCCCGCCCGACCGCGCGCGTGCCATCTGCGTCGGCAATCCAGAAGCCCGAATGGCTGGCATGGAGGGCAGGGATGGGTGGCGTGGTCACAAGCCTCATGTCGCAATGACGGAACGGATTGGCAACCCTTTGCAGTGGCGGAAACCACCCCTCCGTCAGTCGCTTCGCGCCTGCCACTTCCCCTTTGAAAAGAGGAGGATTTGACGCTCTCTCAATCCTCCCCTTCTTGAAGGGGAGGTGGCCCGCAAAGCGGGTCGGAGGGGTTTTGTCGCCGATGCTTCCGAGGCGCGACATAAACCACCGGACGATCCGACGCGAACTGCGCAATCGAATCTGCCGCCTCATCAACATCGCGCAAGACATCGACAGCCAGCACCCGCATCGTTTCGATCCCCTGCTCTTGCAACCATGCGTCTCTTGCAGAATCGCGTTGCGGCCGATCGCCCATGTCATGCGCAATGCCGTCGATCTCGATCGCAAGTGCACGCTCGGGGCAGTAGAAATCGACCCGCAGCCTGCCGATGCGATACTGTTTGCGGAATACGAGACCGAATGGGCGGGTCCGAAGCCGCTGCCAGATGAGCGCTTCGGGAAGGGTGAGTTTGTCGCGATACTTCAGTGCCAAAGACCCCTCCGTCAGCCAGCGCTTCGCGCTGTCTGCCACCTCCCCTTCAAGAAGGGGAGGATTTTTCTCCCTCTCAATCCTCCCCTTTTCAAAGGAGAGGTGGCCCGCGAAGCGGGTCGGAGGGGTTTTGACGCCAATGCTTGCCCTTCGCGCGCAAACCGGCAAAGGCCAACCGCATCATGACTGATGACCTCCGCACAGCCGCATTCGCCTCCAAAGCCTGGCCCTATGAAGAGGCGCGCAAGCTGCTCAAGCGTTACCCGGATGGGAAGCCGGGCGGCGAAGCGATCGTGTTCGAGACAGGCTACGGACCCTCAGGCCTGCCGCATATCGGCACGTTCAACGAAGTGCTGCGCACAACGATGGTCCGCCGCGCCTTTGCCGAATTGTCCGATCACCCCACCCGGCTGATCGCGTTCAGTGACGATATGGACGGCCTGCGCAAAGTGCCTGACAATGTGCCGAACAAGGCGATGCTTTCCGAATATCTTGGCAAGCCGCTCACCAGCGTCCCTGATCCGTTCGGGACACATGACAGCTTTGCCGCACATAATAATGCGCGCCTCCGCGAATTTCTCGATCGCTTCGGGTTCGAATATGAATTCGTCTCATCGACCGA